>WFRR01000132.1 GCA_015486375.1 Thiotrichaceae bacterium | reverse complement strand
GCAGCCGTTGATGAGATAATAATATCTGCCTGATGTAGCTCAGCATGTAAATCGGTCAGTGCAATCGCTCGGGCATGATCGCCGTATTGTTGTGCTAAGCGTTGAGCTTTATCAACACTGCGATTAGCAACAATGACTTTGCCGATTTTATGCGTCTGTAGGTGTCTTCCGACCAGTTCAATCGTTTCACCTGCCCCGACCAGTAAAGCGGTTTGCTGTGATAATTTACTGAATATTTGTTTCGATAAATTAACAGCGGCATAAGCGACTGAGACAGGGTTAGAGCCAATATTGGTTTGTGTTCTAACCTTTTTAGCGGAAGAAAAGACATGCTGGTGTAAACGACCGAGCTGATTACCAATGCTATTTTCAGTTTTCGCACATTGTAGCGCATCTTTCAGTTGCCCTAATATTTGTGATTCACCTAGCACTAATGAGTCTAGACCACAGGCAACGCGCAATAAGTGTCGCACGGTTTGATCATCATGATAAGAGTAGATATAAGGGGATAATTGATCTATTGTTATACTGTGAAAATCAGCTAGCCAATGAGTTAGCTGTAATGCAGATAAGGCTTTTTTATCTGCTATATAAATTTCAGTACGATTACAGGTTGATAAAATCATTCTCTCTTTCGCGAACAGACTGATAGAATGCAATGCTTCCCGCAGACGCGCTGGTGAAAATGCAACTTTTTCTCTAATGGCAACCGTTGCTGTTTTATGGTTTATGCCGATGACAAGTATAGACATTACAATTTCAGATAAATTAGATGAGCGAATTTTCCGATACCTTATACAGGAATACAAGTGGATTTGTACTGATTTATGTTATTTTTGTGTATAGTCTCCTTGTCTCAGTGTCTAGAAAAAATTACTGGTTTGATATTTATGTATGAGTTTATAAGCAAGCGAATCGTGCTATTACTACTGATTATAGGACAATCATCTTGTTCTACTGATAATAATGAAGTTTCTCAAGGTGCTTTGATTCAGTCTCAAGAAACGGCCGCTATTTCAAAGCAGGTCTACAACGCCCTACTCGGTGAACTCTATAGCTATTACGGTGATATTGACCGTTCATTGCAACATTATACACAGGTTATTGATGAAAATAATTCGACTGAACTTGCTCGGAGAATTACTAAATTAGCGGCAAAAAGTCATGATAATGAAACCGCGATGCAGGCAGTTCAACAATGGATTGAGTTAGATCCTGAATCTGTTGATGCACATCAATATTTAGCCTTGCTTAATATTAGGATAAATAAAGCCCGTGCTGCAGCAAAAGAATTATTATGGATTCATGCCTATTTAGAGAAAAAAAATAAAAACGGTTTTGCTTTTGTTGCTTCCTTAGTCAGCTTTGAATCAGATAAGAAGGCGGCTTATCAAGCTTTTAAATATTTTGCACAACAATCCGACCACCCTGATGAAGCGAATTTAGCCTTAGCCGTGCTTGCGATGAATTCAGCTGATTTTGAGGAAGTCCTGAAAGTTGTCAAAAAACCAATGGAATCGTTTAAAAAAGCCATTCGAGAACCTGCGTCATTGATTTACGCAAAAGCGATGATGAATTTAGATCGTGAAAAAGAAGCGATTAACCGTCTAAAACCATTGATTAATAAAACTAAAAACCCTGATTTGAAACTGGAATATGCACGCTTATTAGTCTTAGACGAACAGTATGATAAAGCGAATGAATTATTTACGGATTTGTATGAACAATACCCTGACAATGTTGATATTTTGTACACATTAGGCTTGTTGTATATTGATATGCAGAAATTTGATAAAGCTGAACCTTTATTTAAACGCTTATCAACAATGGATAAACAAAACAAATCCGATGAATCTCATTACTTCCTCGGTAAAATTTACCAAGCACAGAAAAGTAATAAAAAAGCGCTTGAAGAATATTATTTAGCTGAAAATACCCTGTTTCATCAAGAAACAGTAGAAAGTATTGCTAAGTTATTATTTAAAATGGAAGGGATTGAAGTCGCGCAAGAATATTTGCAGAGTCGCTTAGCGAAAATTGTAGAACCCAAGAAAAAAATAGCCCTGCAATTAGTTAATGGACAACTTTTATATAATGTTAAGCGTTATCAAGATGCAATCACTGTTTATAATCAGGCTTTAACGATTCTCCCCAATAATTTGGACGTACTCTATGCACGTTCACTGATTTACTCTCAACTAGGCAAGATTCAACAGGCTGAAGCTGACCTAAAAATCATCTTAAAAAAGAAACCTAATAATGTCACAGCCTTAAATGCCTTGGGTTATTCATTGGTTTGTCATACCGAACGGTTTACCGAAGCGCGCAGTTTTATTGCCAAAGCATTGGCATTGAAACCTGATGATCCCGCTATTCTCGATAGTATGGGTTGGGTAGAGTTTCGTCTGGGTAATTATGTTGCAGCTGAATCCTTATTACGAAAAGCCTATAAGACCTTACCTGACCCTGAGGTTGCTAGTCATTTGATCGAAATTTTATCGACTAATAAAAAAGCGAAAGAAGCTCAGTCGATACTCAAAGAGATGTTGAAAAAGTATCCTGATGATAAACGATTAAAAGTATTGCAGAAAAAGGTTTCTCAACTGCATATTTCCAATTAAACGCTTAGCTTCTATACTCAATGCGTAATCGCTCTCTTAACTTCCCCATTAATTTGTAAAAATTAAGGATAAAATAATGAAAAAATGGACTATTTATTTACAATTACTCACACTCTCGCTTTTTATTGTGGGTTGTAGTAATACCAGCCACAAACCAAGCAGTAAAAAACCTGCAGATAAGCAGGCGGCATGGGAACAACGTCAAGTCCAATTTGCTAAAGCCAAGGCATGGCATTTACAAGGGAAGGTCGCGATTAAACATAAAGCGCAAAACTGGCCGTTTGGTCTTTCTTGGCAACAGCAGAAGGGCGAAAATTATGAAATGGATATTAAGCACCCTCTCACTGCCCGCGTTCTCGCCCATCTTAAAAGTAATTCACAAGGCGTAATGTTACGAGGACAAGATGGTAAAGAATATCGTGATAGTAATGCTGAGAATTTATTAAAAGCACAGTTAGGCGTGGGTCTACCCTTACAAGGAATGCGTTATTGGGTACGTGGACTGAGCGCACCGAGCTATCCTAATGCTAATGTTAACTTGGATGAATACGGTCGCCCTGTCACCTTAGTTCAAGCAGGCTGGAGCATTCAATATCCTATTTATGAAAATAGTGGACAATCAGCACTGCCTTCAAAAGTCATTTTGAGCAATCAAGCGAATCAAACGCGTATTAAAGTGATTATCAAAGACTGGGAAACGCAGTATTAAATTAATCAGTTATTATGCAAACACTCACGCTACCCGCCCCTGCTAAATTAAATCTATTTCTGCATATCACAGGACGTAGAACCGATGGCTACCACCTCTTACAAACCGTTTTTCAATTTATTGATTATTGTGATGAGATTGACTTAACACGGCGTACTGATGGAAAGATTCGACGTATCAATCATATTGATGCTATTCCTGAACAAGATGATTTGGTGGTTAAAGCCGCGCACTTATTGCAGCAATATAGCAAGACCTCTTTTGGTATTGACATTAAACTCACTAAAAAATTACCAATGGGGGGCGGCTTAGGCGGTGGAAGTTCTGATGCCGCGACGGTGCTATTAGGTTTAAATAAATTATGGCAGTGTCAGCTCAGTATTGATGAATTAGCCCGCTTAGGTTTACGCCTAGGGGCAGATATACCTATTTTTATTCGGGGGCATTCTGCATGGGCAGAAAGCGTTGGAGAAGAAATTCAGCCGATTGATATTCCCGAACCGTGGTATTTAGTTATACAACCCAAAGTTGAAATTGCGACGGCTGAAATTTTTTCAAATAAAGCATTGACAAGAAACTGCAAACCGATCAGAATGTCGCACTTTCCTGAAGCACAGCTTGAGAATGTTTTTGAGCCATTAGTCAGGAAGATGTATCCAGAAGTTGAAGATGCTTTAGACTGGCTTTCTCAGTTTTCAAAAGCGAAACTCACTGGGTCGGGTAGTTGTATTTTTGCTGAATTTTCTCATCGAGACTCAGCGGAGACTGTCTTAGCACAGCTTCCTAAAAAGTGGCATGGATTTGTCGCTAAAGGAAAAAATATTTCTCCCTTGCAAGTTGCGTTGAATAGTGTATGATTCGCACTCTTGAAATTTCTCTGATGGGCCGTCGCCAAGCGGTAAGGCACCGGGTTTTGATCCCGTCATTCGTAGGTTCGATCCCTACCGGCCCAGCCATTTCAACTTTCTCCCTCTTACCTTAGTATCATGAGAATTTAGTCATGTCAGATGACAGTATGATGGTTTTTGCGGGTAACGCAAATCCTAAACTTGCACGCGATGTCGTTGACCACCTCGGTCTTTCTTTAGGCAAAATTAATGTTAGTAGTTTCAGTGATGGCGAAATCCATGTCGAAATACTTGAAAATGTTCGAGGGCGTGATGCCTTTATCATTCAACCGACCTGCGCACCGACCAACGATAACTTAATGGAGCTATTAATTATAGCGGATGCCTTATATCGTGCCTCAGCGGGTCGAATTACGGCAGTGATCCCCTATTATGGTTACGCTCGACAAGATCGACGCGTACGCTCTCGCCGCGTCCCTATATCTGCAAAAGTGATTGCTGATATGATTTCCAATACCCATGTCAATCGCGTTTTAACGATTGATTTACACTCCGAACAAGTTCAAGGCTTCTTTGATGTGCCTGTTGATAATATCTATGCTTCAGGTGTCTTACTCAATGATGTTAAGGCAAAGAATCATGATAATTTAACGGTTGTCTCGCCTGATGTCGGTGGTGTTGTCCGTGCTAGGGCAATTGCAAAGGGTTTGGGTAATGATCTTAATTTAGCCATTATTGATAAACGTCGCCCAGAACCGAATAAAGCCGAAGTGATGAATATTATTGGTGATGTAAAGGATAAAGCTTGTGTGATTGTCGATGATCTTGTGGATACCGCAGGCACGCTATGCAATGCCGCTAAAGCCTTAAAAGAACATGGCGCAACCAGTGTCACGGCTTATGCGACTCATGCTGTACTATCAGGTAATGCTATTCATAATATTGAAAACTCTGAGCTAGATGAGGTAGTGGTCACTGATTCCATTGCACTTACTGGCGATGCTCAACATTGTAGTAAGATTCGTCAGCTCTCTGTTGCCAGTGTTTTAGCGAAAACGATGTTACGCATCAATCACGAAGATTCTGTTAGTGAACTATTTGCAGATTTGTAATTAGGTTTATCTTTAGAGTTAAGTGAGTAAAATTTTTTTAACGATTAAAACGATTAATTTGGTCGCGAACTAATCGTATTGTTAAAGAGCCAATTTTGGCTCTTTTCTTTTATATATAAGGAGACTAATCATGTCAGAATATATTTTAAATGTAGAAACCCGTACAAATTTAGGTAAAGGTGCGAGCCGCCGCCTACGTCGTACTGATTTAGTACCTGCTGTTGTTTATGGCAATAATCAAGAAGCCCTATCGATCAGCATCAAGCAAAATGAAATTACCCGTTGTTTAATGGATAATAACTTTTATAGTTCTGAAATCACATTACAGTTTGATGATGGCAAAACAGAACAAGTAACTATCTGTGACTTACAACGTCACCCTGTTAAGTCACACGCCATGCACGCAGACTTTAAACGGGTTTAAAATCGATCTAAATGACGATTGAATAAGTCAGAATGATTGATGCTTTGTTAGCTTAATTGAATTTTTTATTTCATTAAGTTAGCAAAATTTGACTATTCTCACTTATTGTTAATTATTTTCTTAAGTTGCATTCACATGTCAAATAAACAACAGCCTATCCAATTATTAGTCGGTTTGGGTAATCCTGGAAACCAATATGCTGCAACACGCCATAATGCGGGTTTCTGGTTTGTGGATGAAATCGCCCGTCAAGCAGGGCAACAATTTAGAACAGAAAGCAAATTTCAAGCTGAAGTCTGTCGCGTTCAAATGAATGGACAAGCCATTTGGCTATTGAAACCGAATACCTTTATGAATCGCAGTGGTCAATCAGTTGCCGCACTAGCCCGTTTTTATAAAATTCCTGTTGAAGCTATTTTAGTCGCACATGACGAACTAGATCTTCCAACACAAACCGCACGTTGGAAATTTGCAGGCGGACACGGAGGACATAATGGTTTACGCGATATTATGGCGCACCTCAGTAAAGATTATTGGCGTTTACGCCTAGGGATTGATCACCCAAATGATCGCAGTAAAGTGGTCGATTATGTTTTATCTCGACCCTCACGTAATGAAGAAATAGAAATCGCAGCAGCAATCGAGGCAGCAATCGATAGTCTCGCTTTAATATTGCAAGGCGATAGTCAAAAAGCAATGAATCAGTTACATACGAAGAGAACATAAGATGGGATTTAAATGTGGAATTGTTGGTTTACCCAATGTAGGCAAATCAACCTTATTTAATGCACTAACGAAAGCAGGGATTCAAGCAGAGAATTATCCTTTTTGCACCATTGAACCCAATGTTGGCATTGTTCCTGTCCCTGACTTGCGTTTAGACGCTTTAGAAGCCATTGTTGATCCTGAACGCGTGTTACCCACCACAATGGAATTTGTTGATATTGCAGGTTTGGTTGAAGGAGCATCTAAAGGTGAAGGCTTAGGTAATCAATTTTTAGGGCATATCCGTGAAACGGATGCGATTGCACAAGTAGTCCGTTGTTTTGATGACGATGATATTGTGCATGTTGCAGGCAAAATTGACCCTGTTTCTGACATTGAAATTATTAATACAGAATTAGTTTTAGCTGATTTAGAAGCGGTTGAAAAGGCAGTTAAACGGGTTAATAAATATGCGAAGTCAGGCAATAAAGATGCGGTGGCACAAAAAGACTTTTATGAACGTCTTTATGAGCATCTCGGTGAAGGTGATTCTGCCCGCTCATTTTCGATAGAAGATCATCAACAAGCATGGATGACCGAATTACGCTTAATTACTGTTAAACCTATTTTATTCGTTGCTAATGTGAGTGATGAGGGTTTTGAAGATAATGCTTACCTCGACCTTGTACGCGAAATTGCAAAACGCGAAAATGCCGAAGTGGTTGCGGTGTGTGCTTCGATGGAAGCCGAAATGTCCCAACTTGAAGATGATGAGCGTGATGAATTTTTAGCAGATATGGGTTTAAGTGAACCAGGTTTGAATCGTGTTATTCGAGCAGGTTATCAATTACTCGATTTGCAAACTTTCTTTACCGCAGGGGTTAAAGAAGTCCGAGCATGGACAGTGCATAAAGGCGCAACTGCTCCCAATGGCGCAGGTAAAATTCATACCGATTTTGAAAAAGGTTTTATTCGCGCTGAAGTGATGGCTTATGATGATTTTATCGAATATAACGGTGAACAAGGGGCGAAAGATGCGGGGAAGTGGCGTTTAGAAGGTAAGGATTACTTATTGCTAGAAGGGGATGTTGTCCATTTCCGTTTTAATGTCTGAACAAAGCCACTCTGGATCATAAATTTAAAATAGGGGATGGCATCCTTGCAGCCCTATTTTTTTATCTTTACCGCTGTTGGATTCCTTGTAACGTAATCTCTACACGACGATTTTTAGCCCGTCCATTAGCGGTTTCATTGTTTGCAACAGGACGTGTTTCACCATAACCCACCGCTTGCATTCTCTGTGCGCTGACACCTTGATCAATGAGGTAATTACGTACACTGTAAGCACGACGTTGTGAAAGACGTAAATTCGCTGCATCACTACCAACATTATCAGTATGTCCTGCCACAACAATACGGGTTTCTCTAAACTGTTCGAGTGTTCGAGCTAAATTCCCCAATGTACCCAACGCTTGTGGTTTAATTCTCGCTTGTGCGGTATCAAATGTAATATTATCTGGCATATTTAAAACAATATTATTTTCACTGGTACGTTCAACTTGAATACCCGTGCCTTGGGTTGCTTGACGTAAAGCAGCTTCTTGCTTATCCATATACAAGCCAATACCTGCACCGATTGCTGCACCGACCGCACCGCCAATGGCAGCTCGTTTACGATCCTTATTACTACCGATCGCTGCCCCTGCAACACCCCCGATTAATGCCCCTGTTTCTGCCCGTGTCATACTACCGTCTGCTGCACACCCTGCCATTAAAATCGCCATGCTGCCTACTATCATAATATTTTTTAACATTTTTTAGTCCCTGTTGATTATTATTTATGAGTAATTATTTTTACTTAATTTTTACCAATGATCAAATGATTCTGATTAATAAAATGATAAGGAGGAATGATGAGGTCTTTAATCCGTGGATTTAATTTAAGCCGTTTTCCTTTAGCATCGTATAAGTAGCCTGAACAACTATCTTTCAAGTAAATCTGACTGTGATCTAGCACTAGCGGACAGTTAAGGTCTCCCCCTTTATTGATAAAAATAAAATAGCTTTTATCCAGTGTGGTTACATTGTCTGATAGTGTTTTTTGCATAATTTCAGGACGATGTAAGACTGCAATATTCTGATGATCCCACTGTACTACCCGTATCTGTCCCTGCAATAAGTTAGAAAGATCAACTTTAGTTGCTAGGCTCTCTTGCATGGTTTGCGGTAAAGGGGGCAGTAATGCTGAACGTATAATAAAAAAAGCGAATAAACCTAGACCTAGAAAGCTCAGGAGTTTTACGATCACACGGTATACTTGTTTTTTACTGTTTTGCATTATAAAAGAGACACTATGTTAAAAATAAACTTTATGTTAGTCGCTGCTTTATTGGGTGGTCTGGCAGTGATATTAGGTGCATTTGCAGCTCATGGCTTAGAACAGGCTGTGGATGCAAAGATGTTAAGCCGTTTTCATACAGGAGTGGAGTACCAGTTCTATCATGTTTTTGCCTTATTATGGGTCGGTGCTTTGTATCAATTAAAACCCTATAAGCCGCTTTACTTCTCAGGACTATTCTTTTTGAGTGGCATTCTGCTTTTTTCAGGCAGCTTATATGCCTATGTAATCAGTGCGAATAAATTATTTGTCATACTCACCCCCATCGGAGGCTTATGTTTTATCATTGCTTGGGTATTGTTGGCTTACAGTCTTTATCGCGTGAATTTTTTTGAATCACATTGATAGCTGAATTTAGCTGGTTGATAAAAGTTTGTTCAGATTTTATAGCAAGATTTTTTTGAATAAAGTCGATACAGGCATCATAATTAGGGTCTTTCTGTAGATACCAACAGCTAAGCTTAATAAGCTGAGATTTGACTTGTGAGAATAAAATAAAACTCACACTGGCGACTAATAAAGCTACGAGAGTTGATTCTATTGACCATAGCCATATAGCAATCGCATAGCCTGTCACACTAATAAAAATAAGTAACCAAGAAAAATTCCTAAGCGTTGCTAGGAAAGTCTGTAATTCAGGGAGAAGTTGTACAATTTTCTGTCGATTCATCGCCATTTTCACTAAGATAAGCTACTTTCTAATAGATTAAGATTTTGAGCGAGATTAAAGTAAAGCATAACTTAAATACGTTCAAGCACTAAAATAGTGTTTCGATTTTTCAAGATTTCCAAATTATAAAATAATAGCTTATGGAATATGCCCCTTTTAAATTTTTTACCAAAAACGCGCTAGGACGAGATTTTATTGTCGGTGATATTCATGGCATGTTTTCATCCTTGATTGAATTACTCGGAAAAGTCGATTTTAATGATAAAATTGATCGCGTCTTTTCAGTCGGTGACTTGATTGATCGAGGTGCAGAGTCTTATCGAGCCATTGAATTTCTGAATAAACCGTGGTTTTTTTCCATTATGGGTAACCATGAATCTATGTTGATTGATTCCGCTGATAATGAAAAAATGTATAACAGTTGGGTTGATCGCTGTGGGGGTGATTGGTGGACTCATATTCCTAATTTATTGCAGCCTAGAATTCGTAAAAAGTTGGCTCAATTGCCGATCGCGATTGAACTAGAAACGAATTATGGCAATATTGGTATTGTTCATGCCGATATTCCAATGCACATGGCATGGCCTTATTTCGTTCAGGGATTACAAGAGGCGGAAGAGATGAAAAGTTATAGTTTGTGGTCCCGTAATCGCTATAAACGCATTCTTTCCGATGCTTACGTTCCTGATGTTGCTGGCATTGATCTCGTCGTTGTAGGTCATACCCCTGTGGCAAAACCTTTACAGGAAGGTAATGTTTATTTTATTGATACAGGCGCAACCTATATTGAAGATGAAAGTTTAGCCTATCTCACACTACTGGAAGTGGGTGACACGCTGCAAGTGCATCAAATTAGTACCTATCAACGGGAATTAGTCGGTATGCACTTGTAGAAATACAGTTTTACGCTTAGTTAATGACTAAGGTTGGTGGAAACATATTGGCAATTCGACTGGCTGTCGTATCTTGGCGACGTGAAATTTCTTTAATTTCAGGACGATTAACAAACTGGGCTAAGGTAATATCATCTAAAAAACTATATAACTTGATACTCAAGTCTTCCCAAAGATGATGAGTTAAGCATCGCTCTCCCTTGTGACAATCTTGATTACCTAAGCAATGAGTGGAATCCAGATTTTCATCCACTGCAGAAATAATATCGGCAATACTAATTCGATTGGCTGTTTTCCCTAAACGATAACCTCCACCAGGTCCACGGACTCCATCAACTAAGCCCTCTTTACGCAATTTAGAAAATAATTGCTCTAAATAAGAGAGTGAAATACCTTGGCATTGAGAAATATCCGCCAATGTAACCGGCCCTGTTTGATCATGAATAGCCAAGTCCATCATGGCAGTAACTGCATAACGCCCTTTGGTTGAAAGTTTCATAATACGTGACTCCTATACATACAGTTATTACTGTATTTATTTAATTTATCACTGAATTATTAAAATTTTATTCTTAATAACCTAGTAAAACACTAGGTTATTCTAGGGGAAACCTAGTATTTTAGTCAAGTATTCATACCGACTCAAAATGGGTAGAGCTTGGACTGCTAAGTAATCATAATATTTTAAAATTCTTCCTGATTGACATATAAACCGATGACAATATCATGCATATATATACCGTTGTTAGCCCTCCATTAATTAATACTTTTGTACCGAATAGCTAGACTGATTTATCAATAGTGACGCTAAATATTCTGAGTCATTAAATCCCGAATAGCATATTCACTTTGTTTGAGGGTTGAGCAGAGTTCTTGCCAAAAATCCATTTGGTCTTGATCTTCAATATATTGCTCAACACTCATATGATTGGCTTGAGCTTCGGTTTGGTAATACTCTAAGTAGTGCTGTTTATTCAAATCAGCGGTGTGGCGAATCACCTCTAACTCTTCAAATAAACGATCAAATTCAACTTGTTTTGGGGTTTTATCGCCTCTGGCGCGGGCCATTAAGGTTTCTGTATCTTCAATATCGAGTTCACCCGTTTGTAATCGTTGCACTAAATGAGCAAAATCGACAATGGGATTTTGTAAAGACTGATTCGGATTACTCAATTGTGCGCTAAATATATCTAATAACTTTTGCGCGTGTTGACCCGTTTCAGGCAATAATTTGGCTAATTCTTTTCGTAACTCCATTGGAATATTATCAGCATAGTGCAAATTTTCTAAGTCAGATTGGGGTACAGCTTGATTATTATCATCTGGGTCAATATCTGATTCGGACTGATTATGATTATCTTGATCAATGCTTGTATCACTCAAAGATGTTGTTAGCGCATTAATAATATG
>WFRR01000131.1 GCA_015486375.1 Thiotrichaceae bacterium | reverse complement strand
ATGTTAACCTGAATCCGAGAAAAAGCATTAAAAAGGCAAACCCTGTTACCCCTGTATTTAATATATTGGCAATAACTTCTAGATCCATGATTTAACTCCTATTTATGTTATATACTCGGCTACACTATTTTGATCTTATCTTAAGTTTATTCATCTTAGATTTAAATTTTGCATTCGGTGGTAGCCCCGTATGTTGTGTGCGTATTTTTTTGGTACGTCGCTTATGGGCTTGTGCCGTATTTTTACGACGTTGGGTCGTGTAGCTTTGGGTCTTTTCCACAGGATCATATTCAGGTACCAGTTGTTTTTCACCTGAACCAATTAACTCTGCTCGTCCCATATTTTTTAATTCTGCCCGAATTAATGCCCAGTTTTGAGGATCATGATAACGCAATAAAGCCTTATGCAAACGACGGGTCTCAGGATCTTTAACCGTTTTAACCCCATTACTTTTATAAGTCACTTTTTGTAATGGGTTTTTACCTGTGTGGTACATCGTAGTCGCACTTGCCATCGGTGAAGGATAAAACGCCTGAACTTGATCAGCTCGGAAGTTATTACGCTTTAACCATAAGGCTAAATTTAACATATCCTCATTACTTGTACCGGGGTGAGCAGCGATAAAATAAGGAATTAAATATTGTTCTTTGCCTGCCTCTTTGGTGTATTTCTCAAATAATTCTTTAAAACGATCATAAGTACCAATCCCCGGTTTCATCATTTTAGATAAAGGTTCAGATTCGGTATGTTCTGGGGCAATTTTTAAATAACCACCGACATGATGCGTGACTAATTCTTTAACATATTCAGGGTCTTGTACGGCAAGATCATAGCGTAAACCCGAACTAATTAGGACTTTTTTAACCCCTTTTAAATGTCGCGCTTTACGGTATAAATCTTTTAGCGGTTGATGATCCGTATTGAGATTTTTACAAATACCAGGGTAAACACAACTCGGTTTACGGCAAGACGCTTCAATCTTAGGGTCTTTACAGGCAAGTCGATACATATTGGCCGTTGGGCCACCGAGATCAGAAATCACCCCTGTAAATCCTGGCACTTTATCCCGAATATCTTCGACTTCTTGCAAAATAGATTCTTGTGAACGGTTTTGAATAATGCGTCCTTCATGTTCGGTAATTGAACAAAAAGTACAACCACCAAAACAGCCACGCATAATATTGACCGAAAAACGGATCATCTCATAAGCAGGAATACGGGCATTGTTATAAGCAGGGTGCGGCTGTCGAGCATAGGGTAAACCAAAGACATAATCCATTTCATCGGTCGTAAGTGGAATGGGAGGCGGGTTTATCCATAAATCGCTATGGGCATGTTTTTGTACTAAGGCGCGGGCATTACCGGGGTTAGTTTCTAAATGTAAAACTCGGTTAGCATGGGCATATAATACTTTATCATTACGCACTTTCTCAAAAGCAGGCAAACGTATCACGGTACGATCACGTGCTAAACGGGCGCGGGGATGAAACTGTAATTTATGTTCATTGGCACGTTTAGGACGATAGGCTTTATCTTCAATCCACTGCTGATTACGTTCTTGATTACGCTGTTCTAGCTCACACTCACTTAATTCCGTGGTATTAATGTACGGGTTAACAATTCGATCAATCTTACCGGGCTGATCGACACGGGTAGAGTCAATTTCCATCCAGTTTTTAGGCGTATCTTTACGAATAAAACTCGTCCCGCGAATATCACGTATATCCGCAATGCTTTCGCCACGGGTTAAACGATGCGCTAATTCCACAATGGCGCGCTCTGCATTGCCATACAATAAAATATCAGCAGTTGCATCCATTAAAATAGAGCGACGTACTTTCTGTTGCCAATAATCATAATGGGCAATGCGTCGTAATGATGCCTCGATGCCACCCAATACTACGGGAATATGCGGATAAGCTTCTTTACAACGCTGTGCATAGACCAATGAAGCGCGATCAGGCCGTTTTCCACCAATGCCTTCAGGCGTATAAGCATCATCTGAACGGGGTTTTCGATCTGCGGTGTAGCGATTAATCATCGAATCCATATTACCTGCGGCAACACCAAAGAATAAATTAGGTTCGCCTAATTGCTCAAATGCCGTTTTTGAATGCCAATCAGGTTGGGCAATAATGCCGACTCGAAACCCTTGTGCTTCTAATAAACGTCCAATAATCGCCATTCCAAAAGAGGGATGATCGACATAAGCATCGCCTGTCACAATAATAATATCGCAGGAATCCCAGCCGAGTTGGTCCATCTCTGCACGAGACATGGGCAAAAAGGACGACGTGCCATAACATTCAGCCCAATAGGGCGAATAATCAAATAGCTTCTGTTGATGGTTTGGAATGGCGGTTGCCATAAAGATTCCTTAGCAAGCAATGCTTATTAATTTTTGCCAAGATTATCAGAATTAGACCATCTATTCAGATAATTGGCTTATGCCCGTTTTGAGGTAAACATAAATATGATGCTCATTATTAATGTAATTAGACCAAATAGGGCTATACCTAATGTTGTTTGATGAGTAAATAACAGCATAAAACTAATCACTATTGGGCCAATGACATGTCCACCCCTCTCAAGGAATAGATAACTTGCAGCAACCGTTTTATTGCCGTGTTCATCTGCAACATCCGTTTTATCAATATGTGTCATGATGGGTGCAGCCATCATTCCATTGGAGATGCCTGCTAAGATAATGCCCAATAAAATGAGATAGTTATCAATATTGCTTCCATAAAGCTGCATTAACCAGTTATTCAAATCGATTATATTGATAATCAGAGAGTCAAATCCAAAAAAGAGGCTATCAAATTCCCATTGATTAATTCCTGTAATTCCAATTAAAATGATACCAATCCCACCGATCATTGAACTAATAATCAAAATAGTTTGGCTAGCACCGCTTGCATCAACTCGGCGTGATGCGAAGCGAGTAATGATAATTGATGCAATGTAATACAGCATAATAGACTGACCAATATCACCTGATAAAAGTCCTTTTTCAGCCAAAATTAGAGGAATGGCAAACATAATCACTCCTGTAATCGCCATTTTTCCAATTAGGCCGACTAAAACCAGTGTTTTCATAAACTCAGCATCTTTGATAACAAGGATTAAATCTTGTTTCAGCGAAGTTTTCTTCTTTATTTTGGGTGTTTTATTCAAGGGAGTGCTGAGTTCATTGACACTTGGAACTAAACGCCATAAATAAAGAATACCCACTAGACTAATTGAAACCGCAATGATAAAAATCATTTGATAATCAACATAGCTATATAATAAAGCACCAATTGCAGTTCCAGAAATAAGTGCTGCATTACGACCATTCACTTTAACTGCTGCTCCTTGGGTACGTTTATCTTTAGGCGTAATGGATAAGGTATATGAACTTAAACCAATTAAGAATACGCCTTGAGCAAAACCAGAAAATGCCCGTCCCAAAGTTAACATCCAATAATCTGTTGATATAGCAATCAAAAATAAACCAATTAATTCAACTGCAAACCCCACTGCCATCATTTTCTTTAGTTCAATACGTTCCGCATATCGACCTGCTGGAATCAATACAGCGGCAAAGATAAAATAGTAAATGGTAAAAGGTAATGTTGCTGTTGCCATGCTTGAAGTACTTTGCTCAGCCATGGTTGTAACAAGTTGTGGAAGAAAGGAAACAGGTAATGCACTTGTAAAAACAACAAGGAAATAGGCAGGTTTAATTAATTTTAACCCTAATTCAAAATTATCATTATTTTTACTCGATTGATTGTATTTTTCCTTACTTTGCAACCATTGACTTAAACCTGTACTAGCATCTAAGAATATCCAAGAAATTAAACCACACGCCAACATTAATACCAAAAATTCATTGACATTACTTAAAATAGCATCCGTGATAAAATCATTAGGAATCGTAATAACTAACTCCCATTGGTTATAATCATTGGATCCTTGTAAAATTTTTCTATATTCATAACTATCTGGTGGGCTTGTGTAATTATGGTTAATAACTGAAGGGTCTGTATTAAATATTGATACTCTATTTTTAGAGAGTGAAATCATACTAATTTCAGGGTTGTTTTCCTGATATTTCAAGAACATATCATTTAAACCATCAATATCATCGAGTTTAATTCCAATATCTAAAATAGCATTGATTCTCTGTGCCATTGTATTGGATAAAGCTTCAGTTTTAGCACTCGCACCCTTTTCATAAACATTAAATACAGAGATTGCTATTAATGATGAAATAGCAACGAAACTAACTATATAAAATAAGTTAAGAACCTTTTTTCGATGTTGATTCAAGTTAGCATAGCGATTGGACAATATCGAGAACCCAAATACTAAAATGCTAAATATAATAAAAACGATCGCAGTCTGATAGCTGAGTAAAGTAAAATGTTTGCTGATAGGTTGTTTAACCACCCTCTGGTTAACATCCATTTCAATCTTACCCATTGCTCCAAATTTCCCCTCTAGTGGTAAAATCACTCGATAGCTTGAATCTGATTTTAGATACTCGATTGAGTTAGCGTCATCTTGATCTGTTAAAGTCATGTGATTGAATGGAGTATTATCATTGTAACTGCTAGAGACTTTCCGACTAAATACATTAATATTATCTGAATCAATAATACTGATTTTTTCAATATATGGGTCAGATTGAAAAATTGCTTCGCTTACTGTATTAAAGCCACTAAATTGTTGTAATGGGATACCTGTATTTAAATGGGAGTCCATTGCATTTTTAATAATTTCAGATTGAGATGCCATTTTATCTAACTGAAAATTTTCAAATTTTCGATTTGCCTCTCCATAAGCAATATAAACTAACAGTAAGATAGTTAGCAATTCTACTAATAGAAGAGGAATATTTAAAATAAGTAAATTCTTTTTCATAGTGATTTTCCTACATTTTTACCAAAATCACGCACTACTTTTCCATTATAATCATAAATAAAATTAGCATTTTCAAAATAATGAAATGGAATTTTTAAGCCGATTTTTTTTGCTACTAGAAAATTAATTGAAATATCAGGTGGTGTAACAATACCGACAGGTAGTGATCCAGGTTTTATACCATTTTTCAAAATATCAATTGCATAAAGTGCAGCTTGATGTGCATTACTGCGTCGGTCAATACCAAAAGCAATCACAGCACTGTTTTTTCCCTCCGTGACGGCGTTGGGTATAGTCGCAATGACAGGAATATTTTTGGTATAACGATTAACTACATCAATATGTGAAAAAATGGCTGTACTGCTAGTAACTAGAAAAATAGTATTTTCTAAAGAAGGGTCAAGTAACTTCATTTTTGTAATCGTTTTAGGAATAATATTTTCTAAAGTATCAGGTGCTGTTTCAGTTGATTCAACGATAACATCAATAACAGTAATATTTGATTTTTCAAATTCTTTTTTTGTAGGTTTTACCTCAGTCACCATTACTTGATTATGATTTTTATTATACATAAGCCCAATGACTTTTAAATTAGGCTTTAATACTTTTAAATATTCTTTCTGTATTGATAGCGGTACATTTAACGAAGTATAAGCAATATTGCTATCTCTCTCTTCTTCATAACTATCAATCTGACCTAATAAAACAGGGTCTTTATTTGTCGATGTTACTACAGGTATTTTTCCATGAGAGTATGTTTTATGGAGAATAGCTTCAGATTGTGATCCCATTGAAAAAATCAAATCATAATTCTCCTCTTCGGCATAGTTAAGAGACTTTTGAAGTAAACTTTCTTTTTTATCAATATTAACAAGGGTAATTGATGTATTGATACCTTGTTGTTGAAAAACATCTAAAAGTTGTTTTAATGCCATCCTATAACTTTCAGATTGCTTAGAAACTATACTTAAAACAGTATATTTAGTTGCTTGAGGTGTGTTTTCTTGACGGGGCCAAACTTGTATCCATTCACTATGATCAGGATGTTCTCTAAGTTGCCAATAATCGCCTATTAATTTTTCTGTTTTCATCCATTCCAAATTAGGAAATGGCATACAAGTATCATCAAGGGTAAAACTGGCTAAACTGAAGAAAAAGAATGGGTCACAAGTATTATCTTTATCTTCACTATAAACCGATATGGGGATAAAATTGGCTAAACTGAAGAAAAAAACAAAAACTAATTTATGTGACTGTATCATAGGTATTTCCTTTTTATGGTACAAATTTATACTATATTATATTATAAATAAACTGGTCATAATTTGATCATTAAAATACAATTACTTACCACCTCATATTTATCATAGTTTAGTATAAATATACAGATAAAAATCATTAAAAAAGTATAGAAGAAACGACTACGGACTAAAGTTCATAGCTTCAGGTTACGACTGAAAGTCGCAGTTTTGGTTAAAGCCAACTAAAAGCTATCTATCTAAAAGACAGTTCTTTGTGTCAGACGTTTTATTCGGGTTCTAAAATTCAAGCTCTTTCGTTCTATTTTTTGAGTATTGGCTTTTCCTATTTCATGTCCCGTTACGTGATCGATCGCATGCCATTGATTGATTTTTAAGACACGAGATTACGACCACTCGCCCGTGACTAGAAATGCTGATGTATATTAGCAAAAGTATTGAAGATAGGTATACCATTCGAGAAATCCATACTCTTGGTAGGAATACCCCCATTCTTGGTATCACCTAACCCAAGTTAGGTTATTTCACCCTGCCAGTAACCCAGTTTTGGGTATACATAAACAAATATAAAAAAACAAACAACAAAACAGAAACAGGCGTGAATTAAAAAATTGAGTAAAATTTAAGCTTATGGTTGTTGTTGTTCTTTTTTTAATAAAATTTATGTAAAAACAAGTATCTACATCACAGT
>WFRR01000130.1 GCA_015486375.1 Thiotrichaceae bacterium | reverse complement strand
GTGCAGGCAAAAACAACACCGAAGCCCGCAGCAATGACCCACGTCGATTAATTTCAGATACTTATGATGGCAAACCCATTGATCAAGGCTTGGATTTGAGTGGCGTTAATGAGCAAAATAAGTCCGAGGCAGATCTAAACGATGTCCCAATTGATCAAGGTTATTGCTTAGAGGCGGTATCTGATCATCATCCCATTAAATCACCGAAAAATGACCCCGAAATTGAGCCAATACAGACTCACAATGCGGTTTCTAAACCTACACCGAAGGTTGAAAAGACTGAATCATCGATTACAGATAAACAAGTAGATAAAAAGGAAGATAAACAAAGACTTGAAGCCACTCAGACTATTGATGACGACACGCTAACCTTAAAAATACAGACAGTGATTGCCTCCGCGTTAAATGTAATCGAAACAAAATTAAGCGATCAACTAAGCAATCAATTACAAAACGTTGTGGGAAAATTACGCACCATTGAGGCGAAATTTCAAGACGTACAAATACAAGAATCTAAGCCTCAAGCGACTGAAAATATAACCCCGATTGCTAATCACACCGCTCAAAATCAAAATACTCAAACACCTGATACAGCACTCACTAGCATCAACCCAAACGCCAATCCAAGCACAAGCATTGCATATCATTTTCCAACTCAACTCAGCGATCAACAGTGCCAAGAACTGGAACGATCCTTGCTCCCCCGAGCAGGTGATTATTCTCAAGCTTTACTCGAAACGCTGACCCATCGGCTACAAAACAGCACCGATCCCTTAAAAAACCCACTGGCTTATTTTTCTAGCTTAGTGAGTAAATTGGAGTTAGGCACACTCGATTTACAAGCCTTTTCAAGCAATACAGAACGCGCTGCTAAACAATACGCCGAACAACATGAACAATTACAGCAACAAATAGACGTTATTACGCAAACTTATCTCGCAGAATACGAGTTCTATAAACCCCTGCATAAGCAAATCATAGAAGAAGGAGAGAAGCAGGGTTTAAACTACGGGGGTGCGGCGGATAAGCTACAACTGTCTGCCACAGTCAGACCGATGATTGAAAAACTCGATGGTTTAAAAGCGGAAGCTGATCGCTTAGAGGCAGAACAGGAAGCGTTAAAATCCATCATATAATGTACTACCAAAATTTAGATCAAATTATGACACTTTAATCATAGTTTTTGGTACGTGTATTTCTTCTATCCATGAAATAAATGAACTGATCTAAGTTCTCAGTTTTTTTAAAAAATCTAGACTAAAATAATATAAATATTATAATTATTTGAGTAAGGATACTATTCTAACTAAACCATGAAAAAATTGATTCCACTTCTTGCATTAGGGATTGTTTTGCATGGCTGCAATATAAATCCTGTGTCTAATAGCTCCGCATATTTATTAGGTATTCCCTCATATTCAACTGTTATCGAATCAAAGGGGAAAAATTATCAAATTATATTTTCCCCTAAGACGGCACAGATACCCCTTAATCAATATTTTGATATGGATGTGCAAATAAAGAGCGCGATGGGTCAAACACTTAAATTCCCCATTAAACTCAGCATTGATGCAGGAATGGCGGCACATAATCATGGTATGAATAGTAAACCGATGATTGAATCACTGGGACAAGGAAAATATAAAGTAAAAGGGCTATTATTTCATATGTCAGGAGAGTGGTTTCTTGAATTTTCAATCCAACGTGGCGTTACCTTTGACAAAACTAAAATCACTTTAGAGGTATCCACATAACTCAGGTGAAAACGTTAAATATAGCTTTAATTTCCATAACCATATTGTTTATTTCATTTAATAAAAATATTATCGCAACTGATAATGATTTTCCAACCTTCTCTAAGAAGGAAAAAAATACCATTCAATCACTTTCGAGTGACAATTATCAATCGTGTCAAGATATGAGTAACCGTGTCTCAGGTAATAAACAGGCAATTCAATGGGGTAAACAGCTTTTTTTCGATAAACGTTTATCAGGAAGTGGCAAAACAGCCTGTGCTACTTGTCATGACCCGAATAGTGCTTGGACAAAACATGAAGCGTTGAGCCATATCAATGCAGATTATCCTGCCAAACGCCATGTTCCTCACTTATGGGATATATGTTATTCCCGTTGGTTTTTTTGGGATGGACGAGCAGATTCACTCTGGAGTCAAGCACTTATATCATTAGAATCCCCGTCTGAAATGAATATGAAACGTATTGATATTGCCACTCTAATCATCAATACACCGAGCTTAAAAGATAATTATCAACGTATATTTAACGCGATTCCAGTAGGCTTAATGCAGGCTCTAGAACAAGATGACTGCATGAATGGAGTTAATCATAGCCCAAAATGGACTGATCTAACAACTATAATACAGGGTGATATTAATAGCCTATTTGTCAATATCGCTAAAACAATTTCAAGCTTTGAGGAGACCATTATTTCTAAAGACTCTCCTTTCGATCAGTTTTCACAACAGTTATTATCGAAAGATGATATGGAAAATCCTGCCATATCAATAGATGCAGCGAAAGGCTTGAAACTTTTTATAGGTAAAGCACAATGTATTAATTGTCACTCTGGAGCGAATTTCTCAGATGGAGAATTTCATCATTCTTTTTTGCAGACAGGATTGAATCGTGATGCTGACTTAGGGCGTTATAATGCCATTGAGGCATTGATGCAGAGTGATTTTAATGCCAATAGTCAATATTGTGATACAGATAAAGCAGGTTTTAGAAAAAAGGTTAACTTTATTTATAAAAGTTATGAATTTAAACATCAGTTTAAAACACCGACATTACGTAATATAGAAAAAACTTATCCTTATATGCACACAGGTCAATACAATAATCTACGTGAAGTCATTAATCATTACAATACGATTTCTAAGGAAATAAAAGTTAATCAACATAAAGAAATTTTACTCTCTTCTTTATCACTCTCTGAGCATGAAGTTAATGATCTACTTGAATTCCTTAAAACACTAACAAGTCATTAAAGTGGGACATTAACAATGAATAAATTAATTAATCAACACTTTTTAATCAAAGTCATAGTGTGTTTGATTAGTATCATTATTTTCACCATACCCGAGTGGGCGCAAGCACATATTAAATGGTTTGTTGAGTTTGATGTGAGTGATTCTCCCTTTGCACAAATTAGTAAAAAACATCAAATTTATTATAGTATTTTAATCCCTATTGCACTATTAGGTATTTCACTGGCGATATTTTTTGATCAACTATGGCATAAGCAATGGTATGACTTTGTTTTTATAAAACAATATTTTTCTGAGTATAATGATATTGCTTTAAATATTGCCCGTATTGGTACGGGTGTTTTCTTTATTATTGTTTGGTTAATTAGTGGCATTGTTTTTGCACCTGAATTATTAAATAGTGCATGGTATATCCCCTATATTCAGCTAATGATCGTATTCTCTGTACTATCAAAACGTACCACGGCTTTTGCAGGTTTTGGTATTATCAGTCTCTATGCTATTTCTGTATACCATTATGGTTTCTTTCATCTATTAGACTATCTAACCTTTATTGGTTTAGCTGTTTATTTAATACTCTCATCATGGAAATTAAAAATATTAAAAGGCATGCGACAATACCGCCTCGATATACTGTATTACGGCTTGATTTTCTCTTTCCTCTGGTCTGCCATTGAAAAACTGGCTTACCCTGAATGGTTCTATGGGTTTTTAGAAAAACATCATTTCCTAACGATGGGACTTGATGTTGATTTCTTTATTATTGCCGCTGCTTTTATGGAATTTACTCTGTTCTTTCTACTCTTAGTGACTAGAAATGGCATTATATTACTGGCTTTTTTAATTAATCTATTGATTATTGCGGGTAATCTTTATTTTGGGAAAATGGATGCCGTCGGGCATTTTCCTGCCAATTTTATCTTAGCGATCTTTTTGATCAGTGGGGCTTTGCCGAATACCAAACATTTCCTTGAAGGTTCAACAAGCTTGTTTAAGAAAATTGCTAAAATAATATTTTTATATTTAGCCACTTTACTCATATTTGTAAGCACTTACTACGCGATACACAAGCTACTGTATTAAATAGTTAAATTGATCGTTATTGCATTAATACATCAGCCACTTCACATTGTGGTTCAAAGCCTAATACTGCTGCGCGTAATAATTGCCTAACTTCCAGTGAATTACCTTTCTTTGATGCTGCATTGAGTGTTTTTAATAAAATATTAATTTGTTGCCATGTTAAGACTTCTTCTTCTGCGCGAAGAATACGCGGGTGTTGTGTTGGTGAAACATTATCACCAATCAATAATTCTTCATACAGTTTTTCACCGGGGCGTAAGCCTGTGAAAATGATTTCAATATCGCCTTTGGGATTATCGGTATCACAAATATCTAAACCACTTAGATGAATCATACGTTTAGCTAAATCAATAATACGCACAGGTTCGCCCATATCCAGTACAAAGACATCACCACCTTGTCCCATTGCGCCTGCTTGAATGACTAATTGTGCTGCTTCTGGAATGGTCATAAAGTAGCGGATAATTTTAGGGTCAGTGACGGTTACGGGGCCGCCTTGACGAATTTGTTCTCGAAACAAGGGAACTACTGAACCTGATGAACCGAGTACATTACCAAACCGTACCATCGTAAAACGGGTGCTTACCTGTTGACGTTGCGCTAAGGCTTGTAAAATTAATTCCGCAAAACGCTTGGTTGCCCCCATTGTATTAGTGGGTCTTACCGCTTTATCTGTAGAAATTAATACAAAGGTTTCCACCTGTGAGGCAATGGCGGCTAAGGCACAATGCACTGTGCCAAAAATATTATTCTGTACCCCTTCGATAGGATTTTTTTCCACCATTGGCACATGCTTATAAGCGGCGGCATGATAAATAGTTTGTACCCCAAAACAATTACAAACGCGTTCTACTCGTTTTTGATGGGTTACACTGCCGAGTACAGGAATAATCTCAATGGTGGTTTTTTGTAATAATTCTCGCTCAATTTGATATAAAGCAAATTCACTTTGTTCAAATAGAATCACTTGTTTCGGTTGTAAAGTAATAATTTGTCGGCATAACTCTGAGCCAATTGAACCCCCTGCGCCTGTCACCATAACAATCTTCGCTTTAATATTAGCGGACAATAAATCATGATCAGGAATTACACTGTCCCGTCCTAAGAGATCATCAATACTAACAGCGCGTAAATCTTCAATTTGTACTTTTCCCTGTGCGAGTTCTTCCATACTTGGTAATGTTTTGACACAAATTGAATAAGGTTCTAATTGGGCAATAATACTGCGTTTTGATTGACGTGAAGCAGAAGGGATAGCTAATAGAATTTCATCAATATCAAAGTGTTGTATTAACCATGTTAGATCCTTGGAAGCATAAACTTTTAGACCATTGAGACGTTGTTTATATAGATTTTTATTATCATCAATAAAGGCAATGGGTCGATGTCCTTCACTGTAATTTAATGCTCCGAGTAATTGAATCCCTGCATTACCCGCCCCGTAGATAATAATATTTTTGGTTTCGATATGGTCAATATCATGAGGAGGATGACCCTCTTCAAAAAAATTATCGGCAACCCACCAACGGGCTAATAAGCGTGAGCCACCAATCAATAAAATCGCCACAATCCAATTAATTAGGGTGACAGAGAGAGGGATTGCATCAGAATCATATAAGAAAACTAACGCTGCCCAAAAGAGCGCGTATAAGGAAACCGCTTGAATGACCGCCCATAAAGCATGTAAGCCGATATAACGCACAATGGCATGATAAAGGCCGAGTTTAATAAAGATAGGCGTTGCGATCAGAGGGGCAAGTAATAATAAATCGACACTGCTCCCCGTGGGGTAATACCATTCCCCCAAACGCAATGAGAACGCTGCGAGTACCGCAATAACTAAAATCAGTGCATCGGCAACTAACATAATCATTCGTTTTGAGGCACGTGGCAAGGCTAAAAATTTATTGATCAACGCTCTATTGATAGGGGTCATAGCGAGGACTCAAGCTGTAAAGTTTTCACCCAAATAAACTTTTTTAACCTGTGGATTATTGACAATTTCAGCTGGGCTACCTTCTGCGAGAATCGTCCCTTCACTGAGAATATAAGCTCGATGGCAAATATTGAGGGTTTCACGCACATTGTGATCGGTAATCAACACACCAATATTCCGCTCGGTTAAATGGGTCACAATCTTTTGAATTTCCAGCACTGAAATAGGATCAATACCTGCAAAAGGTTCATCCAATAAAATAAAAGAAGGTTCAGTCGCTAAGGCGCGCGCAATTTCAACCCGTCGTCGCTCGCCCCCTGACAAGCTAATGCCTAAACTATCTCGAACATGATTGATTTGAAAATCACCGATAAGTGCTTCCAGTTTTTCAGCCCGTTGGATTTTATTCAAGTCTTTGCGTATTTCCAAAACCGAACGAATATTTTCTTCGACGGTTAATTTACGAAAAATACTGGCTTCTTGAGCTAAATAGCCAATCCCTGTACGGGCGCGAACATGCATCGGTGCATCGGTGAGGTCATGTTCATCTAAAAAAATCGAACCTGCATCACAGGCAATTAAACCGACGATCATATAAAAGCTGGTAGTTTTTCCTGCACCATTGGGGCCAAGTAAACCAACGACCTCACCGCTTTGGACTTGAATACTGACATCCTTTAAAACCACTTTCTTTTTATAGGCTTTTTGTAAATTCTTAGCCGCTAAAATACTCATGGATTTTGCTTGCTAGTATCGGTGTCAGTATTTTTATCTGTAGATTTTTTGCTGTTATTTTGTTTGTTATTAGAAGGGTTTTTAACTTTATTGGTTGGATGGAAAACCGCTTTAACCCGTCCAGAATTCTTTTTTCCACCGGCTTTTAATTCACCACTGGCAGGAAGATAGGTAATATGATTATTGCTGATTTTATCCTTACCTTGTTCTAACTTAGCATTACCCGTTAAAACAATTTTTTTACCTTTTACTTTATAAATGATGGTATTACCTTGACCTTTTACCAGTTGTCCATCATCCATCGTTTGTTGCATCACGACAGGAGTACCCGTCGCAGTAATTGAAATAATTTCATGTTCAGGCGCTTGAATATTGACTTTTTCTGCTTCAATTTTCAGCGAACCTTGCACAATAATGACATGCCCTTCGTAATTAGCTATGCCCTTTTCATTATTGAATAGCACACTATCCGCTTCAATATTGACAGGCTTTTCCACATCGGTACTTAATGCCCATGTTAATGATGGCATCAATAAACTACATAAAACCAGACTGAGTAAATGGCTTGATGGTTTTTTTGAGGGTATTGTTTTTGGCTGACTTACATGATTCAAACGCTTAGTTTGCGTTGAAAATAGAGAGTACATCGGCATGTATCCTTAATATATTTTTATCCAGTTGACTATCCATTCCTTTACCCATAATGGTTGAATTACCTGAAGTAAATGTCACTTGAGCATCCGTCTCAATCCATCGTTTCTTGGGGTGATAGCGTAAATTTTCAGTCTCTAAACTTGTGGTTGAGCCTGAACGAGTATTGGTAATTTTAGCAGCCCCTTGCAGTTCTAAATGATCATCTTTATGAAACATCACCGCATTATCAGCAATAATTTGCGTGCGCTGTTGTTTTTTATCAAAGGCGTATAATTTAGGTGTGACGATTTCACTGGTATCTTTGCCAGTCCAATGTGAAAAATGTTGCCCTGATAATTTATATTCTGGCGTACCGCTAGCATCGGTTGATTGTAAAGAGAATTCTGTAAAATAATAGGAAAGACGACTCTTATCTGCTTGAATATCGTAATGTTGCTGATAAGTAATCCATAGTTTATTAAACCAGATACTCGCTATTGCGACCACAATGGCTAAAATTAGCAGTAAAATTCCACTTCGTCGGCGCATTATTTAAGGTAACTTTCCAAGATTTCGTCCAATTTACCCTGTGAATCTAATAGATGTTCACACACTTCACGTACCGCCCCTTGACCGCCTTTATTACGCGTAATCCAATGGGCATGGTTACGGACAAAGTAATGTGCATCTCGCACCGCAATGGCTAAACCGACTTTAACCATAATAGGTAAATCAATCACATCATCACCGACATAAGCAATGTTTTCGGGGCGTAGTTGAGTTTTCTTTAATAAGGCTTGCAGGGCGGGGCGTTTATCTCGATAACCTTGATAGATCAATGCAGGTGAAATACCAAGGTCTTCAGCACGGTGTAAGACTAATTCTGAAGTCCGACCCGTGATAAAAGCAATTTCAATTCCCGCATCTTTTAACATCCGCATTCCATGCCCATCTTTGGCATTAAAAGCTTTGTATTCTTGACCCTTGTTATCGTAAAACAAACTGCCATCGGTCATCACACCATCAATATCAAAAATCACTAATTTAATTTTGGCAGCAATATCCTGCATATCATCCATCATCGTTTTTCTTCTATTTAACTCGTATTGTTAGGCAATGCCTGCTTTAAGTAAATCATGCATATGGAGAATACCGACCAAACGTCGTTTATCCAGTATGGGCAATACCGTAATAGCCGCTGTTTCCATTTGATTTAAGGCATCTACTGCCAGTGCTTCAGAGTGAATGGTATTGACCGTTTGAATCATCACTTCACCAATCAACGCTTGCTTTAGATCAATGCCATGTTCAAAAGTCCGACGTAAATCACCATCTGTAAAAATACCGAGCAAATGTTCATCTTGATCCACAATCGCGGTCATACCCAAACTTTTACCTGTCATTTCTAAAATAGCATCGACTAAAGAAAGGTTAGCTTGTACTTTGGGCATTGCGCTACCAGTGTGCATTAAATCACTGACATGCACCAATAGACGTTTACCTAAACGTCCTGCGGGATGTGAGCGTGCAAAATCGGCTTCAGTGAATCCACGTGCATTTAGTAATGCAATGGCTAAGGCATCACCCATAACAAGTGTGGTGGTGGTACTGGAGGTTGGGGCAAGATTCAAGGGACAGGCTTCTTTTTCAACAGCGATATTGAGATGATAGTCGGCAGCTAAGGCGAGTGCTGAATTAATATGACCTGTAAACGCAATTAATGGAATTGCTAAGCGTTTAATTACGGGCAAGATATTAAGAATTTCATCACTACTGCCTGAATGAGACAAAGCAATCAGTACATCATCACGGGTAATCATGCCTAAATCACCATGGCTTGCTTCAGCAGGATGTACAGCAAAAGCAGGGGTTCCTGTACTCGCCAGTGTCGCAGCAATCTTATTACCAATATGTCCTGACTTACCCATTCCCATCACAATAACCCGCCCTTTACAAGCTAAAATCACTTCACAGGCTTGGGTAAATTGTTGATCTAAGCGGTCTGGTAGCGCCTGAATAGCCAGTATTTCAGCCTCAATGACGGCTTTTCCAAGTGCAATATAATTATTTTGCATAGCGGTTTTGATGCACTCCAGATAGTCAGGGGGATATAAAATATCTACCTAATATAGCGCAATATTTTTCAAGCTCCGAATTATACAGATTCAAGTATCACTTTCCCATTAATCAAATCCAGCGACGTACCTTTTGTTTATAATTTAAATAACTTTCCCCAAAATTTTTCTCTAGAATTTCTTCTTCGGGAATAATTTGTTGAATCGTTAATACCCAAATAAAGATAGGCAAAAGCAAAAATGGTGTGAGTACCCCTAAGTGAATTGACCATGCGATTAATAGCAATAACATACCTAAATACATGGGGTTACGGGTAATTTTATATAATCCTGTGGAAACAATAGTTTTAGTATTATTGGGTTTAATCGGGTTTACAGTGGTTTTTGAGCGAAAAAACTGTGATACCGCAAATAGGTCAAAAATCATTCCAATCACAAGAAAAGGGTAAGCAAGTTGCTTGAGTGATTCTGAAAATAGGCTGAGTACAGGAAAATTTTGGGCGACTAAATACATGATTGCAGCAAAACTAAACATATAGATAGGCGGTGGAATTTTGAGTTTTAGCATAATTAATCCTTGCATAATATAAGACTGATCATTTAATAATAGGCGCAATTGCACTTTATTTTAGGTTTATAACACGGCACCAATCACTGTCGTTATAATCGCCCATAACAATAAACTGCGGAAAACTAAATCCCACGCGGCTTGAATATCATCCGCTTCTGCTGGTCGCTCTGTACCTAAAATAGGACGAGATTTCTGTTTGCCATGATAGCGAGCCATACCGCCTAATTGCACATCTAATGCTCCCGCGCCACTTGCCATGACTGCGCCTGCATTGGAGCTATACCAATTGCGGGCTTGCTGTTGCCAACATAACCATGCCGTTAAACTTTTACCCATAAGTACATAACTTAGGGCGGTTAAACGGGCAGGAATCCAATTGAGTACATCGTCCATACGTGCGGAAAACTTACCAAAGTATTCATAGCGTGCATTGCAATAACCCCACATAGCATCAAGCGTATTGCTTAGACGGTATAACACTACGCCTGGCGCGCCTGCCACAATTAGCCAAAATAAAGCGGCAAAAATGGCATCACTGCCATTTTCAAGTACTGACTCCACACTTGCACGGCTGATTTCTTGTTCATTTAGTTCCGAGGTATCACGGCTAACAATATAAGCAACTTTTTCACGCGCTTGCGGTAGATCATCCTGTTGTAAAGCATGATAAATTTGCAGGGCATGGGCTTTTAGACTATTTGCACCAATGGCGAGATAACCTACCAATGCACTAAACCATAAGCCCAGTTGTTGCTCTAAAAAATAGGCCAGTAGCGCGAGTGGAATCACTAAAAAAATCCATGCCAAACTTCCTAATAGAAATTGCGGCAATTTGGCTTGGGTACGATGAAATAGTTGTTCAAAACGATCCGCTAAATAGCCAAAACCCACTAAGGGATGATAGCGTTTGGGTTCACCTAAGATTAAATCCAGTGCAATAACGCTGGGTATAAGAAGAAAATAATTCATAAGCTTTAAAAGTATGATTGTATATTGTATTAATTAAGTTACTTATTATACGGACTCTAGAGGGTTATGACTGCTACTACACTGATGATTCAAGGCACAACTTCTGATGCAGGTAAAAGTGCCATTGTGACAGGGCTTTGTCGTTTATTGACACAAAAAGGCTATCGTGTCGTTCCCTTTAAACCTCAAAATATGGCCTTAAATAGTGCTGTGACGGCTGAAGGCGGTGAAATCGGCCGCGCTCAGGCGGTGCAAGCACAGGCGTGTGGTTTAGAACCTCATACGGATATGAACCCCATCTTATTAAAACCTTCCTCTGATACAGGCTCTCAAGTCATTATTAATGGCAAAGTACTTAAACACATGAATGCAGTTGAATATCATGCTTTTAAACCCAAAGTCATGCAGTTTGTTCTAGAAGCGCATCAGCGTTTACAAGCCCAGTATGATGTGATTTTAGTCGAGGGGGCGGGTAGCCCTGCTGAAATTAATCTGCGTGAAAATGATATTGCTAATATGGGCTTTGCAGAGGCGGTGGATTGTCCTGTGTTATTAGTCGCTGATATTGATCGGGGGGGAGTTTTTGCCAGCTTAGTCGGGACATTGGCTCTGTTATCTACTTCAGAGCAACAGCGTATACAGGGCATGATTATTAATCGTTTTCGCGGCGATGTGGCTTTATTGCAATCAGGGCTGGATTGGATTGAACAGCG
>WFRR01000129.1 GCA_015486375.1 Thiotrichaceae bacterium | reverse complement strand
CCTGTTTTAGCAGGGGCAAATGTCTCACTAGCCATGGGCAGTGGTTCACAATTGGCACAAGCCAGTGCTGATATGATTATTCTCTCTGAAAGTCTAAAACAACTGCCTGCGGCACTGACGTTATCACGAAAAATGCAAAGCGTAATTTATCAGAACTTTAGCTGGGCAATTTTCTATAATCTCTTGGCCATACCCCTTGCAGCAATGGGCTGGATATTACCGTGGATGGCAGCAATTGGAATGTCGATTAGCTCAGTATTGGTTGTGCTAAATGCCTTGAGATTGCGAGACATATGAGTACTATCCTATCGTATGAAAAGAAGTTATCCCCCCATTAAGGTAAAGGCGGTGGACTGCTAGGTTTAAATAGTGCGACTAGCTCATCAATACTATTGGCTGCTTGCCAATTCGCCATACCTTCTGTCCAAACTAAAGAATTTTGATCAATCTTTTGTTCACGAATTAAAGCTTTAACTTGTTTACGATCATACGGTCCAGCGGCTTGTTGATTAATCGAAATATGCCAACGCGTTTCTTGAGGTAAAGGAGGCGGAGCAGCAGAGGTAGAACGATTTTGTGTAGCAGCTTGAGGGCTTTGACGAGTTTGTGTTGGCTGATTTAAAGAATCCGCCATTTTTTGCGCCATTGCTAAGCCCATGCCCATATCCATTGCGCTATTACTACCGCCTGACTTTCCTAATGATTCTGAGGCTTGATACTTTAGATAATCATCTAAATTACCGACCATACCCATACTGGTACGTTTATCTAAGGCTTCTTCTACTTTTTGTGGTAAAGAAATATTTTCAATCAAAACTCGCAGTAATTTTAGTCCGTACTCATCGAATACAGAACTAATCCGTTGTGTAACGAATTCACCTAATTGATCATAGTTACCTGCCATATCTAAGACAGGTAAACCACTCTTACCAACCACACTGGCAAACCGTGAAGTGATTAAATTGCGTAATTGATCGCTGACCTCATCGGTGGTGAAATGTCCATCTGTACCCGCAATCTCTTTAATAAACATGGCAGCATCTTGAATCCGAAAACTATAACTCCCAAAAGCACGGATACGCACCATACCAAACTCTTGATCTCGCAACATAATCGGGTTTTTCGTTCCCCATTTTTGATCGACAAAGCGTTTAGTATTAATAAAGTAAACTTCAGCTTTAAAGGGGCTTTCAAATAGGTGATCCCAATGCTGCAAAGTGGACAGAATGGGTAAGTTTTGGGTTTCTAATTCATATAATCCGGGCGTTAATACATCGGCTATCTGCCCTTCATTAATAAATACCGCCACTTGTGACTCACGTACTGTCAGCTTAGCACCGTATTTAATTTCATTTTTATGCCGTTCAAAGCGATAAATCATAGTGTCATTACTATCATCTAACCATTCAATGACATCAATAAACTCGCTGGTGAAACGATCCCAAAATCCCATGCTGTCTCTCTCCTTATTATTGGTTTTTTCGCGCTATTAGCGTAATCTTTTTACTTGTTTTTCGGCTTGGGCTTTATTAGCAATCAGGGTCTCGCGCAATTCTTTTTCCATTTCCTTAATTTCTACTTCTGCTTTAGCCCGTGCCGATTTACCTTCATCCGCAATCCGCAAACTATCATTAATCGTAGCAATTAAGGCAGCATTGGCTTTCTTAACCGATTCAATATCAAAGACACCGCGTTCTAATTGGGTACGCACTTCTTTATTGCCTTGACGTAAGGTTTCAGCATTGGATTCTAAAAGTTTATTGGTTAAATCTGTGGCTTCTTTAACCGTTTTTGCGGCACTGCCCATGCGGAAAATAGTTACGGCTTGGGCTAGCTGGTTTTTCCAAAGAGGAACTGTATTGATCAGAGTAGAGTCAATTTTACTCACCAAAGTTTTATCGTTTTCTTGTACCAAACGAATACTGGGTAAACTTTGCATAGCGACTTGACGGGTTAATTTAAGATCATAAACTCGACGCTCTAAATCATCCCGTGCGCTGTGTATATCGCGCAAGTTTTGTGCTAACAGCATGTCTTCAGAGGCGGCTTCGACTTTTTCTAAAAAAGCAGGTATTTCAATTTCATTTAATTGCCGTAATTTTTCATCACCTGCGGCAATATAAAGTTCTAATTGATGGAAGTAATCAAGGTTAGCTTGGTAGAGTTTATCCAAGGTAACAATATCAGTGAGTAGAACTTGTTTATGCTCTTCCATTCGATCGGTAATGGTATTAATTTGACCGCGAACATCAGAATATTTTTCCATAAATTCTTTAACAGGATTTTTGCTAAATATCTTCGCAAAGAAACCTTGTTGACGATTCGGATTAAGCTCATCCACGTCAAATTCACTGATAGTACGAATCATGTGGGTGAGTGAATCCCCTGCTGAGCCTAAATCTTTATTCCGCACGCCTTCCAACATCGTATCGGAAATACTAGTCATTTCTTCTTGGGCTTTTGTGCCAAAAAACAAAATAGAGGAACGATCATCCAGATTAATTTCACTGGCTAATTGTCGAATCGCCTTTTGCTGCTGTCGATCCGTATCATCCAGCGCAATTAATTGATCATCCACTTTACTGCTCTGTACGGGAATATTAGACAGGGTGGTAGGATAGGTTTGTGCTGCACCAAGCGCGGCTTGAGCAGTGGGAGAATATTCGATCTTCATTTGAGATTCTCGTATTTAAGTTGTGTATTAAGCACTTCGATTTGTACATCAAGATCAAAGTGATCATTTTTAGTGAGTTCAGCTTTTTGCCGAATAAACGTGGTTTCAATAGAATCTAAGACATCTCTAAAGTCATTCTCTAATTCACTCTCTTCAGCAATATTTTGTGTATTGGCCGCGTAGCCTTCGGTGACTTTCTTTGCCCCATTAAGATAGACCTTAAGGAATTTACGAGAACGATTTAGATATTTTGGCTCTTCTTCAATCATCAGCATAATTTCACGGGCTTTATTAATAATCCGTTGAATTTGTGACTCAACATCTATATCTGTTATTTTACGACGGGCCGTTTCAATCGCACTAATACGCACTTCTGCCTCTTCCAAAGCGTTAATTAGCTCTTCAGCAGAAACACCTAAAGTAATATTGCCTGCTTTATCTTTACGAGGATCAAGCCCATAGTAGAGTGCAAAACCAATAAATGTCATGATTCCAATCAGTAAGCTAATCCAGAGGCTGTAGTGAATCGACCACCAAGCGGTTAAACTGGTCGTCAGTGCGAGCAAAAATGCCGCAATGGTTTTATAGGGCGTTTTGGGCGCAAGTGCGATACTACGTTGATAGTACTTGCCCTCATTTCTAAACCCAATCTTAGCAACACTGGCGGCAATCATAAAACCTGCAAAGGCAGCCGCATTGATAATCGTGCCGAAAAAATCATTACCAAATAAATCAATAATGGCCGCTAATAAAATAGGGAAAGGCACAACAAAGAGCATTAAACCTTTCAGTTTATACTTGGCTTTGTGCAAGGTCGGATTGTAACGTTTGGCTTTAGGCATAATTAATTAAATAAAGTTAGCAGTGAAATAAGCCCTACTGTCATTGAAAGTAGCATAAAACCGATTATTTTTTTTATGGCTGTTGGCATGATATTGCTCACCTGAATTTCTATGATTAAACGATACTTTAGGTCGCTACCTCAACAATAAAATAAACAATTATTGGATAGTGGCTAAGAAGAAATATTCAATAAGTTTAGACTACTCTTTCAAGCATTGATTGAATACTTATTCCTAAAAGCATCGACGTTGATTACAAAATGTAAAAATTTAGCTTTCTAGTGCTTCCCAGCGTTCATAAGCTTGTTCTAAATCGGTTTCTAATTGACTCAAGTCCGCTTGGAGTTTACTAATACTATCAGGGTCTCTCTGATAGAAATCAGCGTCAGAAAATTTGGCTTGTATCGCTTCAATCGCTTCCTCTAATTTTTCTAACTTACGCGGTAGCTGCTTGAGTTCCCGCTGTTCATTATAACTCAGCTTCTTAACCACAGGAGGCGTTGCCGCTGTGCTTGGAGCGTTAGCGGTATTATTCGATTTTTGAGCCGAAGTATTTTTTAGGGAAGAGGATTTAGCTTTTTTCTCGGGTAAATCGCGCTGTAATAACCAATCATCATAACCACCGACATATTCTCGTACTTTGCCCTGACCTTCAAAGGCGAGGCAAGACGTGACAATATTATTCAAGAACTCTCGATCATGACTGACGAGTAAGACCGTGCCTGTGAAGTTAATCAGCAATTCTTCTAATAACTCTAAAGTATCCACATCAAGATCATTGGTTGGCTCATCCAAGACTAAAATATTGGCAGGCTTTAAAAACAGCTTCGCTAAGAGGAGTCGATTTTTTTCACCGCCTGATAGAGAACTGACGGGTGATTGAATCTGTTTAGGATCAAACAAAAAATCTTGTAAATAACTGATAATATGGCGCGGTTTACCATTGACAGTAATATTATCCCGACCTTGATCTAAGTTTTCTTTAATAGTGCGTTCTTCGTCTAACTGATCGCGCAATTGATCAAAATAAGCTACTTCTAAGTTCTGCCCACGCTTAAATTTCTTCGCTTGAGTCGGAGCTAAGCTACCCAATAAGATATTTAATAGCGTTGATTTACCCACGCCATTCGGTCCAATTAAACCAATTTTATCACCGCGTTGAATAATAACCGAAAGATCATCAATCAAGACATTATCCTCATCAAAAGAAAAATGAAGGTGTTCCGCTTCAATAATGACTTTGCTGGATTTATCCGCTGTATCCAAATTCAGTTTGGCTGAACCTTTCTGTACACGACGCTGCTGACGTAACACCCGCATTTTTTCTAAGGCACGAACACGACCTTCATTACGAGTACGACGCGCTTTAACCCCTTGACGTATCCAAACTTCTTCTTGTGCTAAGCGTTTATCAAAGTTTTTATGTTCTTTTGTCTCTGCGTGTAATTGCTCTTCTTTGCGGCGTAAAAAATTATCATAATCACCGGGCCACGAGGTTAATTGTCCTCGATCTAGCTCAATAATACGGGTGGCTAAACTGCGTAAAAAGCTTCGATCATGGGTAATAAAAATAAGGCTGGTTTGATAGTTTTTAAGAAACTCTTCTAACCAAAGAATAGATTCAATATCAAGGTGGTTGGTTGGCTCATCTAGTAAAAGAATATCAGGGTTTTGCACCAAGGCTTTCGCTAATAATACCCGTCGCTTCATACCGCCTGAAAGGCTATTAAACTGGTCTTCTGCATCCAGAGAAAGACGGCTAATCACCTGTTCAACTTGTTGCTGCTGTGTCCAACCATCACTGGCATCGAGCTTTTCTTGCAAATATTGCAATTGTTTTAACCATTGATCATCGGTATTTTCAGTCTGTTGACTTAAATGATGATATTGATTCAATAATTCACCGACTTCAGCTAAACCTGAAGCGACAATATCGTAAATAGAACCTTCCGTATTTTTAGGTATCGTTTGTTCAAGTTGGGTAATCACGATTTCTTTCGCCATTTGACGTTCACCCGAATCCGCAATAATATCGCCTGCAATCACTTTCATTAAAGTCGATTTACCTTCACCATTGCGTCCAATCAGACACACCCTTTCCTTAGGTTCAATGCTTAGTTGAACCTTATCCAGTAATAAGGGACCGCCGAAGCTGAGTTCAATATCTTTGAGTTGTAATAGAGCCATGTATTTTTATCTGTCTGTGTGAAATTACAAAGTAACCGATTAATGGAAACCCATTGCCGCTAGACGAATCTAGTTAAGCGGGTTAAGTTTTATTGATAACATAATACGCATTAAATCAGAAAGTGAGTTTGCCTGCATTTTTTCCATTGCACGCGAACGATGCACCTCAACAGTGGATTGAGCTATATATAAGTTATGGGCAATATTCTTATTACGCAAGCCCTGAACCACTAAATCCAGCACTTCTCGTTCTCGGGGGGTTAGACGAGCTAAGCGTTGTTGTAATTCTGCTTGTTGAGAAGCTTGACCTCGCTGCTGTTCATCCTTAGCAATAGCACGATAAACACTGTCGAGTAAGGCTTGTTCATTGAAAGGCTTTTGTAGGAAATCAACCGCGCCTGCTTTGATGGCATTCACCGCCATCGGCACATCACCATGACCTGTAATAAAGATAATCGGTGGATGTATTTCATGTTGCTGTAAGGATTCTTGTAACATCAAGCCGCTCATCCCTTGCATACGAACATCCAAAATAATACAGCCTGCACGGGAGGGATCGAATTGTTCGATAAAATGGGCGGCACAAGCATAGGTTTCTGACTGCAAACCAACGGATTCCATTAATAGTGCCAATGCACTACGCACTTCATCATCGTCATCAATAATAAAAATAAGCGGATTTTGGGTCATTATTTCAATTTTCGTCCTTCAGTAATCTTTTCGGAGACTATCCAATATATAGAACAAACCACTGAAAACCTGACTAATTGCCGCTATTTTTCAAATTTTCTTCAATAGCCTCGCTATTATCGGATAGCTTCCTAGCGTTATCGCGGCTAAATAACCATAAAGGTGTGCATCCGTGGCAATATTGGCATGAATTAATGCTGCACTACTGGCATTAATCGACGGGTCAATATTTTCCCAAATGACTTTTATTGTCAATATGCCTAACACGGTATGACCCAATATAAGGTCTTTATTCAAGAGAGCGAATAAAGCCGCGATGGTAAACAATCCGTATAGAATGCCTGAAAAACCCGCATAGTAAATAATATCGGGACTGAAAAAAAACAAGCCTAAGCCCACACTGGTAGATAAATACATCAGTGTGATTAATAATTTAAAAACCGATAGATACGTTGAATACAAGAGTAAAAACAAACTCAATCCAATAAGATTAAGCCACTGGTGATTCTGGTTGGTATGCAGGTATTGAGATGACCACAGCCGCCAGATTTCGCCTGAAGCAATGCGTGTATGATCAAAGACTAAGAGATCATAATAATTTTGCACCCACCAAAAAACTAAACTGATCAATGCAATGAGCATCAGGGTTGAATTTCGATTGATCATAATAATTCTGCTTAAAATAATATTTATACCGTTTAATTTTTGCATCTATTGTGGTTGCAAAAATGAATTTAAAATGGTAAATTCATTTTTGCAGTTAAATAAGGTTCAAAAATGAAAACAGATCAGTTAATGAAAATTGCGTTTCCTCTGGGAGATTTGGATATTTTCCATAAGTCACAATGGGGAAATTTAACCCAGCTTTTTTCCATCGGAAATAAACAACGAATCATGGAAGATAGACCACCAATCAATATAACTCATTTTCTATCTTCAAAGAAAACGAGAGAATTTATCAAGATTGTTAGTAAACAAATGGATATAAAGGAAGAGGAGGTCATAAGAAAAAAACGGGGTAAACGTGGAACAAAAATACAAATGGAAGCGCAATTGCACTTTCTGATTTTTGCAGCTGAACATCTAAGTCCTATTTTTCATTTTCAAGTTATTGATACATTTATTAATAGTCAATTACTGAAATTACGGGATGATGGAGGTAATAATTTTAAACGTCTTAATCGCTACATCGACTCATATCTCGGTGGACGTGAAGATAAAAGCAGTAATATGGGGTGTTATATTCATGCGGCTAAATTACTACGCGAGAAGATTTTTCCTGATATTGAAACCCCTGACAGTAATATTTGGAACACGCATCAAGCAACGGCTCATCATCAAGAACTCAGAACACGTTATGAAGATAAGCTTTGTACACTGCTTGAGATGGAGGTGGTGAATGATTTTGAACATCTAAAAAAGTTTATTGCTAAACT
>WFRR01000128.1 GCA_015486375.1 Thiotrichaceae bacterium | reverse complement strand
CGCTGTTGTTGGGCTTTAGCCAGTAAATAAGCAATATACTTACAAATTGCAGTATCAATGTATTCCCGCGCGGTTTCTTTATTTAAGGCGGGGCTTTTAGAACGGGGGCTTATCTCAGCATCAGGACTTAACCAAAAATTTAGGGGTTTAGCTATTTCACCATTAATGCGTAATAGTTTGTGATCGATTTTCTCTTTAGGGGTCTTAATAACCTCAAAACTAATATCTTTATGTAAAAAAGGGTTGTCTGAATATTGAAAGAAATGATTTACAGCATTGAGCATTTTAGGATTAGAACGCCAATTCTCATTTAAGGTATAAATCGTACCTTGATGTTGTTTAACATCCTGCTTAGCTTGCAAATAGGTATAAATATCACCGCCTCGAAAGCTGTAAATCGCTTGTTTGGGGTCACCAATCATATAAAAGGTAGTGTGATCTTGTCCGACATAGAGTTGTTTAAAAATACCGTATTGAACAGGGTCGGTATCTTGAAATTCATCAATCATTGCAATGGGATAACGCTGTCGCAAACCTTGTGCGAGTGCATCATCACTGGATTCACTTAAGGCTTGATTGAGTTGGCTAAGTAGATCATCAAAAGATAAAACATGGGCATCTTTTTTTATATCACTGCCTTGCTCTTTAATAAATTGCATTGCATTTGCAATTAATTGATTAAGTGCATATTTATAGACTTGTGGATAGCTATCTGAATATTGCTGCCCAAGCTTAAATAAGGGATGTATTAAGAGTGCATTATCGACTTCAAAGCCCTTTTTTACTTGAGAACTTAAATACGTTTGCGTTAATACTTCTAACTGAGGCAAAGGCTGTAAACTATGAGGATTTTCTAACCAATCTCTAATTTTGCTAAAACTAACCGCTAAACGATCTTTACGATATTTACCTATTTTCTTTAAAGCAGTGCTTTGTAGCAGAGCATTATAAATATCCTGTTGATATTCAAAGAAACAGGTGGATAACTGGGTGTATAAAGCAGCAATATCAATATTCTGAGTCGATATTGCTGAGTTTTCTATCTCTGTAATAATCGCATCGCGACTAATGAGGGTTTTAATTTGTTGATAAAATTTGTCAATATCATTATTCCAAGCCGCTTTAGCGACCTGATACTGAAATTTTTCAGCTTGATAGACACTGCATCGCCACCAATCTTTAGCGACTGGCAGTAATAATTCATCTTCGTTTTGATTTAATTCTAAATTAAACGATTGTCCACTGAGAAAAGCAAACTCCTTTAAAGCCCGTTGACAAAAACCATGAATCGTAAAAATGGCGGCTTCATCCATACTGTGAATCGCTAACTCTAAATGAGCCCTAGCGTCTTCAACTTTATATTGCTGCAATATTTTTTCTGTAAAGGGATCAACCTCAATAGCTTGGTTGGTTTCAAGATATTGCAGTGCAGCATACAATTTGGCACGAATCCGTCCGCGCAGTTCATCCGTAGCAGCATTGGTAAATGTCACCACTAAAATCTGGCTGACACGATACGCAGCTAAAACATGGCGTAAATATAAATTAGCAATCGTATAGGTTTTACCCGTACCTGCACTCGCTTCAATTAAATAAAGCTGGTGCAGAGGATGTTGTAATTGCTCATCAAGGCTAAAAGGAGTCATTTTTTATCCGTACTATTTTTTTGCTTCACCAACCCCTACACCCGCTTTGGCTTCAATCATTTTGACCAACTCTTTGGCAGGGCGATAACCAGGAATTAACTCACCAGACGTTAAAACAATCGCGGGTGTACCTGTAACACCAATTTTCTGACCTAAGATAAACTGATCTTTAATTGGATTTTTACAGTCAGCCTTTGCGACTTCTACACGATTTTTAGCATCTGTAAGGGCTTTATTTTGATCTTTATTACACCAAACATTCTCCGCTTTTTTAAAGCTAGGTGAACCAATACCTGCCCGTGGATACATAAAGTAACGTACTGTAATACCTGCCTTATTTAGCTCAGGCACTTCATTATGAAGTTTGGCGCAGTAAGGACAATCAATATCAGTAAATACGGCAATAACATGCTTCTCATTTTCAGCTTTAAAGGTAATATTTTGCGTTGCATCATAAGCATCCATCACCTTCTTACGTTCTGTTGTGAGCGTCTTTTCAGTGAGATTAGTCCGTGTTTTTAAATCAAACATATCCCCACTAAAGAAGTACTTACCATCCGCTGTGACATAAATAATATCCATGCCATAACCAATCTCAAATACACCCGCAACCGCAGAAGGCTTAATGGAAGTTGGCTCAGCTTTAAAAATTTCCACTAATTTAGCCTTCAAGATCGCCGTGTCTGCTTTAGCTGTCTCTGCTTGAATCCCTGTTGATAAACTGAGTAAAGCTATACTCAATGAAATGCCCAATAATAATTTTTTAATCATATTTACTCTTTTTATTTGTTAGTCAAATATATCTACATCGCTAATTCTAGCAGTTAGTTTTCAGATGGGTAGCTTGGATGATCGGAAAGGTGAATATGAGACGAACAAGATAAGAGGACACCCATTATCTTGTAACGCTATCAGTGACAGAATCAATCTAATTGATTAGGCTATAATTTTAAATGGATTTATCTTTTAACCACATCTCTACTACTTTGTTCTTAATCTTGCGTTGACCATAGCCCGTCGCTGAGTCGAAGATTTTTGATTCTGATGATTCATCTTCTTCGTGCAATTTACGAAATTCTTCTTTCATTAGAATTAAGTCTTTCGCAGTTTGCACTACATCTTGTCGGATCGTCATATCTTGTGATTTAAGCTGCATCCGTCCGCCAAAATAGAAGCCAACAATAATACTTAATAATGCCCAATAGCCTGCGGGCATCAGCTCATAGGCTTTAGCAATTTCCAGAAACATAATGGGATTCATCGGGGCAAGCACAAAGAAACTAAGGATGGAGATGGTAATTAGTGGTCGAGGCAGCCGATTTAAGCCATCAATAAAGGAGTCCCACCAGGTACGATTTTTGCGAATATGAAATTCATCTGAGAATTGCTGCAAGGAAGCCATATCACGGGTGACATCTGCCAGCTTTTCTTTATGGGTACGTTTTCCTTTGTTTTCCTTATTCTCAACAAAAACTTCGGCAACATCCTTGCTTCCCTGAAATATTTGACCAATCCAGTTATACCAAGCCATTACGCTATCTCCCGTTCGAATAGATTAAGTCGCTTTAACCAATCTGCCAAAAAAGCTTGCTTTGATGGTCTAGCTTCTACAATTATTTGATAAAAATTTCTTCTTTCTTCAATCAGTGCCTGCAAAAAAACAGTATCCATCACCTTTTCAGCCCACTCTGCTGCTCGGCGTGTATTAGGACCCATTGCACCGTCTTCAGAAACATTCGCTTTATAACCTGCTTGATTACACACACTTTGAACCAACTTAATGGCTCTTCGCACGCCATGTTTCAAGGCACAATCAAAGATAAATACTTGGATTGTCTTCGGTAAATTGTTAATTCTGGCCGCAATATAATAATGACTTTCGTAAATATCCCGTGCAACTTCTTCAGATAGGGCTTCCACTTCATATTTAAATGCTGCACGTCCATAATATTTAGACAGCATTTTCTGAGTAATACCAAATTTGCTAAACTCATCCGCAGTAGCAGCATTACTTTCTTCACTAATATTATCTGCGAAACCTTCATGCTGAAAGATAGCTTCATTAATCAGACTTTCGATCGTAAACATCCAAACTCCTCCTTATATTTGCATGATATTTACCCTATAGAATAAATAGATAAGGAGCAAGTGTTTATCTTTGCTGATTTTATAGCGTTGATTAGACAAACGTCTAATGGCAGCCTAGACTTGTTGTGCGAAGGAACAATAAAAATCGTTTCAATCAATAAAATAAATTTTAAACCGACAAAAATGCCCAATCAGTTACTGGAGATACTGCATGAACACTGATTTATCTATTATCAAACTCATTAGTGAAGCAAGCTTAGTCGTGCAAATTGTTATTGCACTGTTAGTTTTCGCTTCCTTTTTATCGTGGGCATTAATTTTAGTCAAGTCAGGCAAGTTACGCCAAGCGCGTCGTGCCACTGAAAAATTTGATGAACAATTTTGGAGTGGGATTTCACTCAATACACTTTACGATGAGTTGGGTGAAAAAAATCAACGACAAGCTTTAGAACGCATTTTCTATGATGGATTTCATGAATATAAACGAATTTATAGTGCTGAAGCGAATGTATCTTTCCCTGTTGTCGATGCGGTAGGACGTACAATGCGGGTTGCGGTTGCTCGGGAAGTTAGTCAGTTAGAGCAAAATATCGCTTTCCTTGCCACAGTCGGTTCAACTGCACCTTATCTTGGATTATTTGGCACAGTATGGGGGATTATGAATTCCTTTATTTCTATCGGTGCAATGAAACAAGCCACACTTGCTGTCGTTGCCCCTGGTATTGCAGAAGCATTAATCGCTACCGCATTTGGACTTTTTGCTGCCATTCCCGCCTCCATTGCCTATAACCGCTTTAATGATTCAATTGACCATTTGGATTTAAGTTATGAGAACTTTAAAGATGAATTTCTTTCGCTATTAGAACGTCAAATACTATTGAAGAAGGGGTAAATTATGCGTAATCCACGTCGAAGACGTAGAAAAGCCATGTCTGATATGAATGTTGTCCCTTATATCGATGTCATGCTGGTGTTGTTAGTGATTTTTATGGTCACGGCCCCCATGATGCAAGCAGGTGTGATGGTTAATCTTGCGGATGTCGATGCTCAGCCTTTAGAGGCTAATAATCAGCAAGAACCCCTAATATTAGCCATTGATGTTGATGGGAACTATCTTTTAGACAATGGGTCACAAGTTCAACTAAACGCATTATCAGCAACGATTGCTGCTTATTTAGGCGATACTAAAAATAAGCCAGTTTATATTCGTGCTGATGAAAATGTCGCCAGTGGCTTTGTCGTTAAAGCGATGATTGCCATTCAAAAAGCAGGCGCAAAGAATATTGGAATGATGGCAAATATTGCACCTTCAACTGTTGACAAAACATTGTAATCATTATGTTAAAAGAAATCTTTCAAAATCCAAAAGCGATATTTTGGGCAATTATGATCCACATATTAATTATTGTGGTGATGGTCTTAAGCTTTAACTTTAGCGAAAAAACAGAACAGGGACTTTCTACAGTGACCCCAGTTAGTCTTGTTTCTACTCATGCAGGTCTAGATCAGCCAACACCTATAATTAACGATTTAGTAACACCCTCAGATAATCAAAATTCACCTAAATCTGCAATGAATGCACAAAATCAACCCGATATAAGCTCTGAACCATTAGAAATCATCCCCCCTATTCCTGCTATTCAAGCATTAACGCCACAACCTCGTCAGTTACAACAAACTAACAAAGAACAGCAAACCCAAGAACAAGAAGCCCGTCAACAAAAAGAACAAAAGCAGTTAGCTGAGCAAAAAAAAGAGGAAGAAAAAAAGCGAATAGAACAGAAACAGCAGGCTGAGCAAGAACGAGAAGTGGAGAAAGCCCTCCAAGAAAAGAGCAAGCAACAGGCAGCTCAAGAAAAAGCAGAGACTCAACAGGTAAAACAAAAACAAGAAGCGGCAGCACAGCGTAAAGCGGAGCAACGCAAAGCGGAAGAAAAAAAGCGTAAGCGAGATGAGGCAAAGAGAGAGAAAGCACGACAAGAGGCGAATGCGGAACGGCGGAGAATAGCAGCCGCTAAAAAGAAGGCAGAAGAAAAGAAACGCCAATTAGCCGATGCTAAAGCTGAAAAAGAACAGGCTAAAAAGGCAGAACAAAGAAGGGCTGAAAAAGCCCGTGAAGTGAAAGAAGCAAAAAAATTAGCCGCTAAGAAAAAAGCAGACGAAGCACGTAAAGCCATTGCTAAGCAAAAAGCTGCTGAGAAAGCCCGCGAAGTCGCGGATGCAAAAAAAGCGGCTGAAGAAAAAAAGCAACAGGAAAAAAAGCGGGCGGAAGCAACAAAAGCCGCCGAAGCCCAAAAACGGGCTGCGGCTGAAGAAAAACGTCGCGCAGCGGCTGCGGGACAAAAAGCAGATGCGACTCGAATCAAACGCGGTAAAAATCTTTGGGCGAGTCGGGTTGTTGCCCATATGAACCGTTGCTGGACACGTCCTGCTCAAATATCAGGCGGATGGTCTGCTTCAGTAAATTTAAAAATATCGCGTTCATTCTATATTCGTCGTGCCACAATTCGTTATTGTGATGCGAGTGAAGAATTTTGCCAATCCGTTACCCGTGCAATTGACCGCTGTTATGACAGAAGATTGCCGACTCCTCCAAAACCTGAATATTTCGATCCTGAAATAAATATGAAATTTAAAAAGTAAATAAGTGAGTCTTATATTATGAAAAAACACCTTTTACGCTTTATCCTTCTTATCACGACGTTACTGATTAGCAGTAATAGCTACGCTGTATTAGAAATAGAAATTACAGGTCACACTAATACGGGCATTAAAATTATGATTGCCCCTTTTTCAGGGTCGAAAATTATAGAGGCCGATTTACGCCGTAGTGGTCGATTTATTTTAGTAGATCCCCAGAAAGCTAATCAAACCTTGAGTTTAGGTGGCAATCTGCAATCTGCAGCTTTACAAGCTTCGGGCGCAGAATATCTGATAGTTGGACAACAATCTAATGGCTTATCGATTGAAATTCTTGATATTGCCGATGGGCATCGTATGGCGGGTTATCGTATTCCTGTTTTATCAAATAGTCGTCGTATTGCTCACAAAGCCGCCGATTCAATCTTTGAAAAATTGACTCGTATACGCGGTGCATTTGATACTCGCATTGCTTATGTTACTGCATCAGGTGATGTAAAAAGACCGAGCTATCGCTTAATTGTCGCCGATTCGGATGGGCATAACCCTAAAACAATTCTAAGTTCACGCAAACCGATATTATCGCCAACATGGTCACCTAATGCAGAAAATTTAGCCTATGTCTCCTATGAATCGGATGAACCTGCGATCTATATTCAAAATTTACGTTCAGGTTCTAAACGTAAAATTTCATCACGGGTGGGTATGAATAATGCCCCTGCTTGGTCACCTGATGGTAGCCGTATTGCAATGAGTTTATCGATTAATGGTAAGCCCAATATTTTTGTACAAAGTGTCAATGGTGGCTCATTAACACCGATTACGAATTCCAGTGCCATTGATACAGAACCGGCATGGACGAGTGATGGACATAGCATTATCTTCACTTCAAATCGCAGTGGTAAACCTCAGTTATACCGTGTATCTGCTTCAGGCGGCAAAGCCAGTCGAGTCACTTTTGGTGGTAGCTATAATTCTGATGCCAGTGTGGTGGGTAATAAAATTGCCTTGGTGCGGCAACGCGGTTCAGCCTTCAATATTGCAATTAAAGACTTAGGTACAGGGGATGATCGCGTGTTATCCAATGGTCGTTTAGATGAATCTCCCTCATTAGCACCGAATGGCACAATGGTTATTTATGGCTCACATGCTCAAGGACGCGGTGTATTAGCTGTCGCAAGTGATAATGGCACAGCAAAACAAATTCTGTATTCGCAGTCTGGTGATGTACGTGATCCCGCATGGTCACCTTATTTACGCTAGTTCAAACTGATCAATAACAAAAGACAATAAATAGTCAAGTCCCCTCTTAAGGAGGGAAAATTAAACTAAGGAATGGATTATTAGAGTCTCAATTCCTAATAATATGGAGTCGCGCTTTTCTTCTTACATTAAGAAGACCTTTAGCCCGAAATTTTTGATGAAATATCTCAACAAGACCCCGATAAAATATCTAGCATCACTATTTGCGATAACATTGCTACTGAGTGCCTGTTCTAATTCCCAGAATTCTCCTATCCCTAAGGCGGGTTCAAATACTCATACAGGCGGTAGTGGTAGTGGTAGTGGTCAACATCACGGTGGACAGGGTGGAAGTAAAGGTCAAGGTAATAACAATGGTTATTATGATGGACAATTTGGCAAAGGCGGTTCTGGTAGTACAGGGGGTAAAAACACGGTGCTTCTTAATCAGAAAATCATTTATTTTACCTATGATAGTGCTCAAATTAGTGCCGAAGGTATGGACATTTTAGCAGCTCACGCCCACTATCTGTCTGCACATCCCAATAAGCAAGTACGACTGGAAGGTCATGCTGATGAGCGTGGTTCACGTGAGTACAATGTGGCACTTTCTTTAGATCGTGCTATTGCCGCAGAACGGGTTTTAAACCTAAAAGGGGCTAATGCGAATATCCGCACCATTCCGTATGGTGAAGAAATGCCCGCAGTACTGGGTCATGATGAAAGTGCATGGAATAAAAATCGTCGCGTTGAAATTGTTTATTAAAATTTTAAAAAGTAGGCAGCGACTAAACCCAAGATAGTAGCCTGATTAGGTAAAGTTACAATGAGAAAAATTATGAAAATATGGATAAATAAAGCGACATGGATCAGTTTAATAATGCTATTAAGTCTTCCTGTCTATGCACTCAAACCTGTGGATACGGCCATTATTGAGTTATATCAGCGGATCGAAAATCTACAACATGAGGTCAATTCATTACGGGGTACGAATGAGCAATTGCAAAAAGAGTTAGATACCTTAAGAAAACATCAAAAAGAAGGCTTAATTGATATGGACGATCGCATCCAAGCAATTGAATCGAAGAAAAAGGCTGAGAGTAAATACAGCAATAGCAAATATACCAATAAAGTGATTGAAAAAAATAATATTAATCACAATGATAAAAAATCTAAGCTTAAAAAAGAAAGTGCGAGCAAAGCAGCTTATCAAGAAGCTTATTCTCTATTAAGAGAAAATCCTTCAGCGGGAATGAGTGCATTTGGACGTTTTTTAGAAAATTATCCTAGTAGCCCTTTAGCGGCTAATGCCCATTATTGGATGGGAGAAACTTGGTATTCTCGGGGTAAATACACAAAAGCAAAAGAACATTTTTTAGTCGTACTTAAAGATTACAAAGGCAGCAATAAAGAGTCCGATGCCGCGCTTAAATTAGGTTATACCTTTGCTGCAACCAAAGAATGGGGTTATGCTAAACAAACTTTACGGGATGTGATTAAATTTTTCCCTGATACCCGTGAAGCAGAACTTGCTGAAAAGAAGTTAGCAGGTATTAGAAATAAGTAAACCATTCTATTAGCGATATGAGCGAATAAATTCACTGTGCAAACTTTACGTATTAATGAAATTTTTTATTCCCTACAGGGTGAATCCCGTACAGTCGGTTTGCCCACGGTGTTTATTCGCCTTACAGGCTGCCCTTTAAGATGTCACTACTGTGATACAGAATATGCGTTTTATAAAGGTGAAGAACAATCGTTAGACGCTATTCTTGCTCAAGTTAATCAATACGATACCTCCTATGTCACAGTCACAGGGGGAGAGCCTTTAGCACAAAAGGCTTGTTTGGATTTATTAAGCCAACTGTGTGATCAAGATTATCAAGTGTCTTTAGAAACCAGTGGTGCATTGGATATTTCAGGGGTGGATCAGCGGGTTAGCAAAGTCATGGATTTAAAAACCCCCGATTCGGGTGAATCGGATAAAAACCTTTGGGACAATCTCGATTACTTAAACCCGCACGACCAACTTAAATTCGTTATTTGTAGTCTAGAAGATTACGAATGGGCAAAGACGATGTTAGATGTCTATGCACTCACTGAACGCTGTGAACTCCTATTTTCGCCTATTCATGGCGAGCTTTCTCCCCAAGACCTTGCTGAGTGGATTCTAGAAGATCAGCTTGCAGTACGCTTTCAATTACAACTGCATAAATACCTTTGGAATGATGAAGCAGGTCGCTAACGATTAGCTAATCGGCTGTAATAAATCCATCAAATCGCTTTGTCCAAATGATACCTTTTTCTTATCTGATGCGGCACTGTAGACATTATCAGCAAGAGCTTGTTTCTTTTCTTGTAGTGCAATGATTTTTTCTTCAACCGTATTTTCAGTAATCAGTTTATACACAAATACAGGTTTATCTTGTCCTATACGATATGCACGATCGGTTGCTTGTCGCTCTACCGCAGGATTCCACCAAGGATCATAGTGAATTACCGTATCTGCAGCTGTTAAGTTTAATCCCATTCCACCTGCTTTTAAGCTAATTAAAAAGACTTTGGCATCACCGAGTTGAAAGGCATCAATCGCAGCTTCACGTTTACGGGTTTGTCCTGTTAGCTTGCTATATTTGATGCTTTTGCCTTTAAGTTCAGACTCGATAAGACTTAACATACTGGTAAATTGAGAAAATATAAGAATTTTTCGTCCTTCTTCTATCATTTCAGGCAGCATTTCCATTAGCAAAGTGAGTTTAGCAGATTCTTTAACATTTTTAGCTTTATTCAACTTAACTAAACGGGGATCACAACACACTTGTCTTAATTTTAATAAGGCATCCAGAATCATTAATTGACTGCCCGCTAAGCCTTTTTTCTTAATTTCTGCACGGACTTTTTTATCCATTGCTAAACGCACGGTTTCGTATAAATCTCGCTGTCTCCCTATTAATGTGACAGTTTGAATCATTTCTGTTTTCTTAGGTAAATCGGCTGCAACAATATCTTTACTGCGTCTTAACATAAACGGTTCAACCCGCTTTCTTAACTGTTGAGCCCGAATAGCATCGCCATGTCGTTCAATCGGTGTTCTAAACAAACGGTGGAAGTACTGCTGTGAACCTAAATAACCGGGCATTAAGAAATGATACATCGACCATAATTCACCGAGATGATTTTCAATCGGTGTACCTGTTAAACATAAACGATGTTTAGCTTTTAATTGATAAATAATTTGCGTACGTTTAGCTTTTGCATTTTTGATCGCTTGTGCTTCATCTAAGATTAGGTAGTGAAATTCCTGCTTTTCAAATATTGCTTCATCATGCGTCATTAATGGATAAGTACTTAAAATAACATCATATTCAGGTATCTTAGCGAAATGCTGTTTACGCTCAGGACCTTGTAGTACCAGTACACTGAGTGAGGGCGCAAACTTTTCAATTTCACGTCGCCAGTTACTCATTAAACTGGTGGGTGCAATCACTAAACTAGGATGTTCTGCTCGCCCTGACTCTTTTTCTAATAGAAGCGATGCTAATGCCTGTATTGTCTTACCTAAGCCCATATCATCAGCAAGAATACCGTTTAAATCATAGTCTCGTAGAAACTGTAACCAATTAACCCCTTCCGTTTGATAATCGCGTAAAGTTGCATTTAAACCTTCTGCTTGTGAAACCGTTTCAATACCTGAAAAGTCGCCCAATTTTTTGGTTAAATTTTGTAATTCTTCAGCTCCTTTCCAGTCCAACTCTGGATCATTCAATAAATCTCCGTAGTACAAGCCTGAATAGCGTGAGAACTTTAGTTGTCCTTCATTATTTAATGCATCATCATGATAGAGTTCTACAATGGTATCGAAGATACGTAAAATACGTTGGGCGGGAATCTTAACCCATTGATTATCATTAATTTCTAGTAATTGATAACCCCGTTCATTCAATTCTTGATGCAAACTTTCATGGCTTTCAGCGCGAGCCAACAAGTCCACTAAAATAGGCAACATATTAATGGGCTGCCCATTGAGTTCAAACCCTAAGGTCATTTCAAACCAGTCACCATTATCTGAGGTTTCTAACTCTGCATACCAATCATCAATTGCATCAATTTCTAGGTTAAAACTTGCATCAATATCAACTTTCCAGCCTTCATCTAACAATTCTGGTATGACATATTCTAAGAAGGCATCCCAATACATAACGCTTTCTGTTGCACTGGGGTAATTCATTAGAAAATCACACACCTGATATTCAGAAAATTCACTAAACCCTTGTCCTTTAAGACGCTGAATAAATTGGACTTCTAAGTCTGTATCACGAAGTAGACGATAGTGTTTATCATCTTGCTCAACGAAGCTAATACTTTGTTGTAAATCATAATGAGTTTTTGCCTGATAAATAACTTGATCATAAACAAATGATAGCTTAGCGAAATGAACTAGTTTATCTTCTCCATGAATATTCAAATTTTGTGTATGAATTTTTAAGCAAGCAGTCGGAGTGGCATCAATTTCTAATACATCTTTCCCTACATCCGATGCAGGT
>WFRR01000127.1 GCA_015486375.1 Thiotrichaceae bacterium | reverse complement strand
TTAGAATAGAATGACAATATGAAAAACTAGGTTCTTTTACAGCTTCCTATATTTAAAGAATTATTTTTGTGAATTTAAAAATTTCAACTAAATTCGAAATGTAAACCTGTTCCTTTTAGATTTAACTCGCACCAATCATCAAATGCCTTAGTTTGCTCAGGTGAAAAATAATTCTGCCAGTCACCAATAATACCTTTACGATAAAAGGATTGATCTTTTTTCATTGTTTTAGCTTTATTTTTTTCAATTGCCCCTATCTTATTTTTTTTCATTGCCTCAAAGGTACAAGCTGCAGCGACTTCTTGTAATTCTGTAGAAGAAAGCGAATGATTTAAAAAATGACTAATCATACCAACTTCTTTTACCAGATCTTTTTTTAAATCTTCATAAGTGATAAATAGTACATTATCATTATTTTGATGCTCCCACCATTGAAGCACCCAATCAAAGTATGAACCGCCAAATCCTTTTCCATCCATAAAGAGCGTAAGAAAATCATCCCAGCTTCCCTCAAAATCGAACATTTTCATATTTTTTAAAAAATTAAACTGTGATACTGCAACATCTTTGGGATTTCGAGCCACTACAATATATTTTAATAGCTGTGTGGGATGATGTGGGGTAAAGCGATAAGGCAAATGACTATACATGGCCCTTGGAGAGGACAAGCTAGCTAATTCTGCAGGTGGGGTGCGATCTAAAAAAGGAATTCCTCCAATGTAAAGGTCTTTTTCCAAACGTTGCAGCGATGCTTTTTTGGCAATTTGATCACTAATATAGCTTACCCAATGCGTACCTGATTTAGGATACGTCATGATGAAAAGATCATCACTTCGTGTTTTAAACGTCCCACCTAAATAAGTTGGTGCTGTTTCCTCAGAAAGCGCAAGCGTAAAAACATCACCATCAAATTCGGTATGATAAAATGGTACTTCCTGTGTTTTATGTTGAAAGCGTACTGCTTTTCCTGCAATGACAGATTGTTTTTTCATAGAATACTCTGTTTTTTTCATTTTAAAATCTACTGTTTACTCAATTTCTGCTTACTTCAATTCAATTAAGGAAGGATTGATGGTGATACGGTCATAGGGAGTATTTCTTCTTGGTACAAAGCGACATCAAATAGCCAATGGGTTGTACCATCCGCTTCATCACCGAGGTTTTCAAAACCTAAGTTTGCGTAATGATCTTTTACGAGTTGATTACGTTCAGTTGGGTGATAAGTGCCAAGGAGCTGACTTATACCTTGATGACGAGCCTGATTTATAATTTCTTGGAATACGGCTTTTTCAACATTACGACCTAAGACACGACAACTCATCAACCAAGTCTCAATATGCCAACTATCACTATCAAGGCTACGACAGCTAATAACGCTAATCATGCCGTTGTCACCAAATACATCGGATAGACGCACCTGAAGCGTAAAGCAATCGGAGGAAGATTGGATGGCTTTTACTTCGTTCTCAGTATGACGCTTGGTGGTTAAATTAAATTGATTGGTTTTATTAATGAGTTGGGTGATCCTTGCTCTTCCAGTATCATCAAAGGGTTGAAAATTCACTTTCATTGCCAAAGAATTCAGGTAGGCATCAAGATCCCCGACTTGTTGCTGTAACGCGATACGACGCGCATTTTCTTGGTAAAACTCAGCCCGCTTATTATCTTCTGCTGAAAAAGCGACTGTTTCAAAATAGCCCCCTGCCAACAAATAACGGCTGTATAAAGCTGGATTATCAGGCAACTCTGGAACGGCTACCTGAGGCAACATTTTCCGTACCAGATCACGTTCTGCTGGATTGTCATCCAAGAACACCATTGCATCTAGCCCTAATGATAATTCTTTCGCAATCGCCGCTATGTTTGTCGCTTTGTCATTCCAATTCGCTTGAAAAACGGCGAAATGTTTTTCTTTCAATAACATATCGGGATGTTCACGGAAGGGTTGGCGTGCGATTTTATCCGTATTCTTCGAAGATACTGCCAGCACGATGCCTCGATCACGTAGAGCAAGGGCAGTTTGCTGAATATCTAAATGAGCCTCACCTGTGGCATCACCCTGACCGATGACAATGCCTTCCAAGCCATCATCGCCAATGATGCCGCCCCATACGGTATTGTCTAAGTCTAAAATCAGGCAACGACGGTTTTTAGCACGCTGGGCGGCGAGTGTTCGGCACACATGCTCGGCATAAAGAGGAAGAAAATGGCTGGAAAAAGGTAGTTTTGCCAAATTCCAGAAAATAGGATCATGCCACTGATTCAAACCGACAGTTTCAGCTAAACCCGCAATATCCAATAGCACATCCGCCGTATTAATAATACTTTCCGCGATACCGCTATTAATGTCATTGACTAAACTACGCAGGGTGCCAGATAAGGCACATTCAAAACTACCTGTCAGTAATTCCACAGGACGAGCAATGGTCTGAATGATACAAAATGCATTGCTATTCGCGTGAAAACCCGCGCGAATTCCCTCTAAGTACTGCAAACACGCAGAGACTGTTGCATCATGTGCTTCTTGGTTGCCAGGGCTAGTCTGTAAAGGCAAACCCCGATAATCAATCGCAATGAGAACCGCATCGGGTTGAGCCTGATTAATGGGTGATTCAGGATTGATTGCTTCTTGAACCGTTTGGCCAAAATCTGCCTTGATACATTCAAGGACGAATCCATGTCGAGCTGCCGTCGCAATTAAGGAAGGAGTTAAAAAGTCTGAGGTGGAATTGCTGATAATAGCAAGTCGAAAAGGTGTCAGAGACAACGGCTTAGTTTTTGCTTTTTCTATAACCTTAGCCAAGGTATTCAAGGCATTTTCGTCCAGTCCATAAGTCGCCAAGGTACGAATTCGCAACCCTTGATCTTCAGAAGGATCAAGAATAGTGGAGCAAAGAGTGCTAAAGTTTTTCGGTGGGCGTGGCAACCACGCCAGTTGAGTATATAAATCAGAGTGCATACGAGAAAATCTTCTATTCGTTGATGGGGTAAATGATTTCAATCAGACCAAATCCTGCAACCATATGGAAAGAAACCTCACGCCCTCCAAATAAAATAGCCGCCTGTGGTTGAGTCACAGCTAGCACAGCGAATCCAGCTTCTTGTATTTTCGTCAAGGACAAATCAGGGTTACTGGATGTGTAGCAAAGGTGATAAATCATACTATCCCGACGCTTAAGCATTCCATCAATAGGAGAAGGTTTTGCGCCTGGCCATATCACTTCCACAGCAGGCATCTCAGCATGATAAGACATGGCTAAATTCACTCCTTGTAAAGGATCAAACATCGATTCCCCATTCTCATAGCCTAAAGCCTCCAAAAAGGAAAATGCTTGCTCAGGTTCATGTACTGCAAGACCAAAATGGTGAAATGTCAGATCAAAATTATTCATAATATTGGGTTTTTTAATCATCATGGTGTTCTCTGATACAGTCTTTTAATAAATTAACTAAAGGTTCGGTGTTCAACGGTGACACCATACTAAAGTGATTTCCAGGTCCATCAATAACCAGATATTTGTTGCGTGTAAAAGGTTGCCATTCCACACTAGGATTACCCATTTGTTCATCAAAAGGTATTTCTTCAGACGGTTTAATAAAAATAATTTTGCTGTTAATTGTTCCTTCAGGTGTATATAAACCCACCAATTGATTATGATGTTTATACATTTTAAGCCAGTGCTTAGCATAGTCTTGATCAATATCTGGAGCGAAGAGACCCGTGAGCTTAACCTCTTCAAGTAAATACTCTACCTTTTTCTCGGTAGATTGTTCTAAGTCTAAATCCTCTAAATTGGCTCCATAAAAATGAGGGATTCGATCCATTAAAAAGTCAAAATCATTTTCTTTGCAAACATCCGCCGTTGGTTCTGGCGTATCAATCATAATTAAAAGGGATACCGTTTCACCTGCTTGTTCTAAAATTCTTATCATTTCAAATGCAACTGATGCACCAAACGACCACCCACCTAAAAGATAAGGCCCTGTCTCTTGCACACTACGAATCGCCGTCACATAATCTGTTGCCATTGCTTCAATAGAGGGATGAAATTCATCGCCCATTTCAGTGCCTCTAGGCTGAATTGCATAAAATGGGCGTTCAGTTCCCATACTCTTCGATATTTCAAGAAAATCAAAAGCTGATCCCCCAGAAGCATGTACCATAAACAGAGGATTTTTCTCTCCCTCAGATTGTAAACAAACCAGAGGAGACCATGCTGGAGCAACATAATCTTCACGTATAAGACCTGTCAGCTTTTCGGGCGTTTTATATTCAAGCAATACCTGCATCGGAATTGAAACACCAAATGTTTTTTGAATACTAAAGATAAGCCGTATGCCGAGTAAAGAATCACCACCAATTTCAAAAAAGTCATCTAATACACTAATGGGAGAAATATCAAATAATTCTTCCCATAGCTGGACAAGTTGAAATTCTATTTCATCTCGTGGATAGACATAGCGCGTTTCCCGTGTTGTTGATTTTGATGAGACTTTCTGTGCCTCAACAACAGCTTCAATATTGCCATCAATACTCCATTTGGCAAAATGTCCCGTTGGAAATATTTGCTCCATTTTTCCAAATAATTCAACATCAACAAATTGTTCAGGTGTAAATCCGAGATGATTAAGATCATTATCACTCAAATAAAGGTTACCTATACAAATCTGCCCTGATACACCTGTGGGTACCAACTGATAATTAGCATCTAAAAGATAAAATTGAGGCTTGTTAGTAGCAATCTGTTGCTGGAATAAATTCGTCATCGCCGTATCTTTTAGATCTGCGAGATAATCCATTGCTGTTGTATCTCGCCAGATTTGAAGTTGTTGAACTTCACCTTTAGATAACATCGGTAATTGGGCAATAGAACAATCTGCATTATCAACGATAGCAGCAAGTAACACTTGAAAGTGTTCTGCCATACGTTCAATAGTTTCAGCTCGGAATAAATCCGTATTATAATAAATTCGATACTTTAATGGATTTGCTTCCGTGAAACCAAAGCGTAACTCAAATTGTCCTTCCATTTGTGCAAAATCAAACGGTGAAACGAGCAAATCACCCACCGTTTTAGGTAACACATGGGCTTGGTAATCAAGCGTAGCTTGAAATAAGGGTGAATAACTTGTATCACGTGTAGTTTGGAAATTTTTTACCAGTAAAAGAAAAGGATAAGCGGAATGTTCAATAACATCGAAAAGGTTTTGTTTATTTTCTGATAAAATTTCCTGAAAAGTAAGCTGAGCAGGATCATCAATTTTTGTTGGCAATACAACGGTATTTGCTAAGTAACCCAAAAGGTTAGCAAATTGGGGATCACGACGTGCGACTGAGGCAGGTGTACCTAGCCAAATATCTTTCTGTCCTGTATAGCGGTAAAGAAGTACTTGAAAAACGGTTAATAGCAATACAAATGGGGTAACCGCTTTTTGTTGAGCAAACTGTTTAAATTGTTGCGTTAGCTGCGTCGGTAGCAAAAATGAAAACGATGAACCATTGTAAGTCTGCACAGCAGGGCGTGGATAATCAGTGGGCAATTTGAGAATAGGGGTCTTTTCACCTAATCGTTGTTGCCAAAACTGAACTAAATCCTCACAACTTGAACTGTTTAACATGGCTGTTTCAGCCCGTACAAAATCTGCGTAACTGCTAGGCAACAAAGGTAGTGTCACCTTTTCTCCACTTAATTCAGCTTGGTAAAGTGTTAGCAACTCATTAGCTAATAAAGTGATTGAGCTGGCATCACCAAAGACATGGTGCATCGTTATTAAGAGAATATTCAATTGAGGCGCAGTCTGAAAAATATCAGCACGTAGAACAGGCCCTTGAGTTAAATCAAAAGGTTTTTCATAAACCCTTTTAACTGCTGTATTCAGCTCTTGCTCCGAACATCCTAGCATCTGATGTTCTTGATAATGATAACTCCCCGTGGGTTGCACCGTTTGTATCGGTTCTCCATCCACAAGCTTTACGATGGTGCGTAAGGCTGCATGGCGATTGATGAGTACTTGCAAGGCTTGTTGTAGTACCGTTATCTTTAGATCACCTTGTAGCTTAATAGGCCAAGCCATCGTATAGGCTGAACTATCAGGGACGCTTTGGTGAATAGACCAAAGTGCTTGTTGTCCATGTGATAATGGATAATCGTAAGCTTGTCGCTTTAATAGTTTAGCGAGCAAAGCCCGTTTTTCTGACAATGATTTTTGACTCATTATAGTGTTTCTTTTCCTAGGTAATAGAGCAATGGAATGATGTGTTACGTATCATTTACCATTACGCCGTAAAACAATTTATTAAAATCGATAGACTATGAATAATTTAGACTTCAACATCGAGTTGTGTGAGTAATAACTCGATCTCAGCTTCCGTTAAATTGTCTAAATTGACTGAAAGCTGATCAATCTGTTCAGAGTTAAGGTCTGAACTTGGAATCATGTTAGTTGGCGATGCTGTTTCTTTTATTTGAGCTTTACTGAGGAATTCAGCTAACTTATAGATTGTCGTATGGCTAAAAATATCAGCCATTTTTATTTCTCGTTGAAATGTCGTTTGAATTTCATTATATAATTGCACCATATCGAGTGAATCTGCTCCTAAATTAAAGAAATCATCATGCAGGCTAATCGACTTCAGCTTAAATAATTTTTGTACTGATTCAGCCAGTTGATGTTCTAATTCATTAGTCGGTTGAACAAACTCTGTTGATTGTTTGCTTAAATCAGGGTGTGGTAACGCCTTTCTATCTATTTTAGCATTAGCAGTGAGTGGAAATTCAGCCAGTTCGACATATAAATGAGGCACCATATAATGCGGTAATTTGTCACGAAGATAAGCTTGTAAACATTCACTGAGCGGTTCTTCTGTGCTTTCTTCTTTGGCATCGGCAACATCTGATGAAGCTGTACTGGTAGTTATACTCGGTGCTTGTTCTAATTGTTGTGTTTGCTCTGTAGCAATACCACCACCTAAAAAGCTATGCAATAATTCATGGCTGTCACTTAAACCAAATTTTTCTCGTAATGGATCAAAATAAAGCCCACCAATTGGACATAAACCGAGTGCCTGTTCGGTGACTTCGCTCATTAATAGTTGGCTCATATAACCCGCTTCAACTAAGCATAAATCACGCGAATAATCCCCGTAGAGAGGTTTAATGGCGTTGTATTCTACGATTAAAAATAGACTAAACGCCGCTTGATCAAAGACCATTTGATTGCCGCCACCGTATAACTCCTGTTCTATCATAGGCTCAGCAGAGAGTAATTGCAGGCTATGCTTGAGCGGATGGTAGTAATAAAAACCACCTGCAATACCATTGACGCGTTCAGGTTTAATATATAAATAACTTTGAATTGCATACAAATTCCCTGAGGAGGGGTAACGGTATTTTGGCAAAGCCGCGTCATCAAATGGGTAGGGCGTTAAACAACTTAAACATTGACTCAGTTGTTGAATATCAATCGGAGCGTCTAAAAACTGATGAAAGCTTTGCCGATTAAGATAGTCATTTTTCTCCAATTTTACCTCAGGTAACACTATATTAGACGATGCATGATCGGATGGACGTAGACCATATTGCTTTAATTTAAATTGTAATCGCGCCACAGGATCACGAAGTACCTCATCAGGATCTAAAGTTTGAATGGCTTCATCCACTGTTGTTTCATCAATGACTGGAGTTGCATCAGCGTTTGAGCCTGTTTCATTAGGAATAATATAGGCGACTAATTGTTTATCATGATGGGTTTCTCCCACTGCCGCCACAATGACTTTTTGTACCGCCTTATGTTTCAGCAAATGGGTTTCAATTTCACCGAGTTCGACGCGGTGTCCACCAATTTTTACTTGGAAATCTTCACGTCCTAGAAACTCAATATTGCCATCTGCTAAATAGCGACCTAAATCTCCTGTTTTGTATAAGCGTTCACCTGTGCGCGGGTGAATGAAAAAGCTAGCATCGGTTTTTTCTTTATCTTGCCAATAACCCAATGCTAACCCAATACCGCCAATATAGAGCTGTCCTGCTAGCCAAATAGGACAGGGTTCTAATTGTTCATTTAAGACATAGAAGGTCTGATTATCCATTGGCTTACCATAGGGTATACTTTTCCAGTTTGGATTAACCGTTGTAATGGGGTAATAAATAGACCAAATTGAGGCTTCTGTTGCACCTCCTAAACTGGTGATTTCTGTGCTGGGATACAATGTTCGAATACGATCAGGTAGATCAACAGGTATCCAATCACCGCTCATAATCACTAAGCGTAATGCGGCAGTTTGTGTGGTATTTTGCCCTTGACCTGCTTGGTATTCAACCAACATCTGCATTAATGCTGCCACTGTATTCCATAGCGTAACGTGATGTTGCTGCATTAACGCATTCCAGTGTGACGGATCACGCCGCCCATCGGGTGAAGGTATGACCATTGCGCCGCCGACCGCTAATAGGCCAAAAATATCATACACAGATAAATCAAAATTTAATGCCGATAGCGCTAACATACGATCTTTAGCCGTGATATTAAAACGTGCGTTCATATCTAGCAGCGTGTTCACTGCGCCACGATGATCAATCATTACCCCTTTCGGATTGCCTGTCGAACCTGAGGTATAAATCACATAGGCCAAATCAGTAATGCTTTGCACAGAATTTAATGCAGGTAACGAAATAGAATCGTCTAGCATTGTTACTATTAGACAGCGTTCTATCGGCCAATCCAGTACCGCTTGCCATTTCTGTTGTGTTACGACACAGCGCACCTTTGCCTGTTCTAGCAAATATGCTTGACGTTCATGGGGTAACTGAGGGTCAATCGGTAAATACGCACCCCCTGACATTAATATCCCCATTACCGCAACCACTTGTTGCCAACTTTTTTCAATCACCACAGCAACCAATTGATTCGGTTCAACCCCTTGATCGCGCAGCCAATGTGCTACCTGATTTGCCTGTTGATAAAGTTGCTGATAGGTAAGTGTTTTATCAGCACTAATAACCGCGATATGGTTAGGAGTTCGTTTTGCCTGTTGCAAAAACAACTCATGCAATAGTACATCAGGCGCGGTGGTTTCAGTTGCATTGACCTGCTGACGTTGTAAACGTTGTTTTTTGGGCAACTGTAAAGGATATAACTCTGTCCACGCGGCATCATCAGTGGCAAGGCGTTCTAGCAACTGATATTGACTGGTGAACATATCCTCCAATAAATCGGTAGGAAACAAGTCTTCAATAGCACTCCAGTTTAAACTGAGTTCATCGTCAATTTCACGCACAATATGATCTAAATACACTTGTGAGGTTTGTGCCAATTGATGTACTCGCTCTCCCCAGACAATATTAGATGCCGCTTTTACACCTAATAAGTTGGTAAATACCACAGGCATTAATTCTGAACTTTTATGACGACGATTAAATTCACGTAATACCTCCACACCGCTAAAATAGCGCTGGTCTAAGTCTTTCCAGGCTTGTGCTTGCACCTGCTTAACACGTTTAATAAAGGGCGCAGCTTCACGATTATCCACCTCTACTAAGAGTGTTGAGGTAAATTCACCCGCGACCTCATTGACTTGTGAATGAAATGGTAAACGATGAAAAAAGGTTTGATTTAAGGTCAAATGTGGGGTTTTACTCCAACGCCCTAAGGCTTCAGCAAATACTGCGACTAAGAGTGCTGAAGGTTGCAGATGATGTGCGGCAGCTTTGCTTTTTAATGCTTTCCATAACGGTGCGCTCAGGCGTTTTTCAGTCCATGTAAACTGTGGTGTTTCGATCTCGTTGAGGTTTTTTGCTAAGGGTAATTTAGGCGCGGGGGCAAGCTTATCTATCCGCTCCATCCAATACGCTTTTGCATATTGATAAGTACTAGAGGTCTCTTCAAAGTGTTTATCCATCACGCGATAATCACGAAAAGTGAGTTCCAATGGGGGTAGTTGAGCATCCAAATCAAGATAGAAAGTTTGCCAATCTTTAATCACTAGCTCAATACTCCAGCTATCGACAATCAACATATCCATGCAAAAATGCAGGTGGGTTGTATCCGTTAGCTTAGTAATCCGCGCATCAAAGAGTGGCCAATCACCCGCTTGGTGGATATGACCGTTTATTTCATCACGAATGTTACTTAATGCTTGTGCTGTTGCATCCGCATCCAACAGAGGTAATTCATGCACAGATAATTGATAATCAGGCACACTCGCTAATACCTGTTGTTGTCCATCTTCTTTTACAATTGTGCGTAAAATTGCATGACGTGCCATGACTTTTTGCCACGCTAAATTGAGCCGTTCGATGTCTAAGTCTACCACCGACCATTCTTGATATACTTGAGTAGCAACGTTGCCTAAATCTAGATGAGATTGCCGACCCAACCAATAGGCTTGCTGGATTGCACTTAATGGGAAAGGTTCAAAGGCAGCTTCTGGGTCAGGAGTGATTTGTGGCAATGACTCAGTACTATTTTCTATTTCACTGCTAGCTTGTTGAGTACTTAAAAAGGTAATTAAATCCGCTTTATGGGCTTTAATTTGTTCCCGAAAAGAGATACTGAGCCCACCTTTAGGCGCACGGTAACGCAAAACTTGGTTTTCTGTCCATAAGGTAATATTGTATTGTTTTAATTCTGCTAATAATATTTCAATTTGTTTCATAGTTCACCTTGCTCATAATCATCTTCTATTGCCACTTCTTCTAAGGGGCTAAACCCTAGTTTTTTCAGTAAAACCGCTGCTAATAATACAATACTTGAATGCTCTAAAATGGTGGTGACCGATACCGAGACTTCTAAATCTGCCCCTAAACGATTGGTTAATTGAATCGATTTTAAGGAATCCATATCCAATGCTACAAAAAAACCATCATCTTCTTCAGGAACTCTGCCCACAATTGGTTCGATACTGGTTTTAAGATAGGCTTTGATCAACTCAAGACGAGTATCAAGCTCGGCTTGGCTAATTTTCTGACGTAGACTCGTGCTGACAGATTGCTCTTTGCTCGTTGTCGGCTTAATAAGCCCTGATAAGACAGAAAAACCTGTCAGTGAAGGGAGTTTTTTAGCAAATTCCTCCCAGCGATAAGGAAAAACTCCTGCTTGTGGTTTTGCGTATTGTAATAACAGCCCAAATAATGCAACGCCCATTTCAGGGGTAATCACATCTTTATCATTTGCAACTAAATCTTTTGCCATGCCAATTTCAGACCATGCACCCCAGTTGATACTTAACCCCGTTTGTCCTTGACGGTGGCGTTGTTGCATAAGGCTATCCATAAAGGCATTAGCGGCAGCATAGTTTGCCTGTCCACCATTGCCTAACAGAGCGGTTTGTGAGGAGAAGCATACAAAGAAATCTAACGGTAAATGTTGACAGGTTTGATGTAGCAACCAACTGCCTTGCACTTTAGGCGCAAAGACTTTCGCAAAGCGTGCGGGAGTTTGTTGACTAATAATACCGTCATCGACTACCCCTGCTAAATGGATAATACCTTTCAAAGGTGCAAAAGCATGACTGGCTTCAACCAAGGTCTCTACTTCTTCAACCTTTGAGATATCTGTCATCATAACCTTAACGTGAACACCATCCGCTTCTAAAGCATCAATCGCCTGTTGAGTGTGCGTTGTAGCTTGACTACGACCACTTAATACTAAATGGGTTGCACCTTGTACTACTAACCATTGGGCAATTTTAAAACCTAAACCGCCTAGTCCACCTGTAATCAAATAAGACTGATTTGCTGCAATGTTAATGCCCTGCGATTGTTGATCGGGGATGGATAATACGACTTTGCCAATTTGTTTGGCATTTGCCATAAATTGAAACGCATCACCTACTGCATTAATTGAAAAAACCTTAGCAGGTAATGGCTTAAGTTTTTGCTGCACAAACAGTGTTTCGAGTTGTCCTCTTAATTTCATCGCTTTGTGCATTTCAGACCAATCAAAGCAAGTATAAGCAATATCCTGACGATAGCGTGTGGCTTGTTGTTGATCCCAAGTATCTATTTTACCCAGTTCAACAAAGCGTCCATTGTGTGCCAAACTGTCAAAATTCTTTTTAATATAATCCCCATTCAAACTATTAAGCACAATATCAACACCTTGCCCATCCGTTAGGGTATTAATTTGTTCTGCAAACTCAAGCGTGCGCGAATTCATAATATGCTGAATACCTTGCGAAGCTAAGAAATCCCACTTAGGTTCACTTGCCGTTGCAAAGACCTCAGCTCCCATATGGTGAGCAATCTGAACCGCTGCTTGACCGACACCGCCAGCAGCTGAATGAATTAGTACCTTATCGCCTGCCTTTATACCCGCCAATTTTACCAAAGCATAATAAGCCGTTAAAAATACAATAGGAATTGTTGCTGCTTGGTCAAAACTTAAATGCTTGGGTTTAGCAGTGATTAATGAGACATCCACGGTAATAAAGGAGGCAAGACTACCAAAATGTTGCCAAACCATAACCTCATCACCGACACAGATATCACGCACGTCCTTGCCAAGACGACTTACAATGCCTGCCGCTTCAAAACCAAAGGGAAGTTTTTTAGGGTCATCAAAACCCAGCTCAGGGTCATAATAAGATTTCAGCATTCCTAACGCATTGAGGACATCACGAAAATTTAAGCTTGATGCACGTACCTGTACTTCAACCTGTTGTGCATCAGGTGCTTGACGTTGTAATGGGACTAAATGCAGACTTTCTAATAAACCATAGCGTTCAAGTTGTACTTTGAAATCATGGCTAGATTGTTCTGTTTGAGTATCAGTTTTAGCCTTAAGCGGCGTTAAGCGTGCGATTTGGCGTGCGCTATCAGTAGTTAATTTAAGTTGGTTTTCATTATCAGCAAACCACAAGGCATTAAATAAGGTATCCGCTGAGGTATGTTCGTTAATCTCTAAACATTTACAGTTTAAATCAGGCTGTTCCCACATTAAGGTACGCCCTAAACCCCATAAACCTGATTCTTCTAATCCTTCTTGGATAATAAAATGAAGGTCTGGACTTGCCTGTGCCTCAATAAGGTTTTGTACAAAATTCAGTGCCTGACAGGAAATATCCAATACGGTTTCAGGCATGGCTTGCTGATGAAGAGAAGAAGGAGTAGCAAAATAAACCACCGCACGATAATCACTCAAGGACTGTTGCATCGTTTGAGAAAACTCAACCGTTTCCCCCCTGGCACGTAATAATACCACTAAGGCATTTGCTTGTGGTTGCTGTGCATCGGCGATGATTAACCAACGTCCTTTAGTCGTTGCATAAGGTGAGGTATTAGCCTGTGGTGCATCTTGCCACGCTAATTCATACAAATAATCGTGTCGCAACGCAGAACCTGTCATTGCTTGGCGATTTGCTTGACGCAAACTAAAACCTGTGACTTTTGCGACTTGCGATCCGTCTGGCGCAAACAACGTCACATCGACAAGCCGTGTACCCGTGACATCAGTACGCCATTGCACAAAACTCCATACATGACGTAATGGGCTGTTGCTAAATAATTCAATCTGATCAAAACTAAACGGCAAATACAGTGCATCGTTATCTTCAAAATTAATTGCTTGAACAACACGTAAACAACCATCGAGTACGACAGGGTGAAGGTTATAGGCATGAGGATCTAAGTGTGTAGAAAGCTCAATCAAGCCTAAGGCTTCTTTGTCACCGCTAAATAACTGTTGTAAAACTTGGAAATCATCACCGTAATAAAGATCATCAGGAATGGCATTATGATAATCTTCTAAGGACATTTCCTCAGTACAACGCTGTTGCACTTGGCTGAGTGTGTCATTATTCATATCGGCAGTGCTTGTATTTTGAATAGAGATCGTTAGTTCGCCTTCAATATGCAACTCCCATTCATCATTGCTATGAGGCTTAAGACTAAATACTTTCCATTGATAGCCTGTCGCGCTAGGGGTTAGTTGTAATTGAACCTGACTCTCATCGCTGGTTGATAACACCAATGGCTGTAATAGCACTATATTCTGGAGGCAATAGTTTTCATCGCCAACGACCTGTTGCGCGGCGAATAATGCCATTTCTAAATATGCGGTAGCAGGGGTAATCACCTGACCATAGACTTGGTGATCATTCAGATAGTGTGGAGAAAGTGCAGAAAGTTGATTTTGAAACACCACTCTATCGCTATTGGCAATGGTAGGTAAACGCTCACCTAATAAGGGATGACCTGTTTGTGCTAGTGGGTTAAAAGCGGCCGCAGGTTTATCGACCCAATGACGTTGGCGTTGGAAGGGATAGGTGGGTAATGATAGTTTACGGCGTGAATAAGCCGCATCCAACACTTGCCAGTCAACCTGACCTCCACGTACATGAAGCTCACTAAGGCTTGTTAATAATTGCTCCCAATCGCTTGACTCCTTAGAGTATAAACTAGGTAACCATGTCATCTGTTGTGATGCACTAGTACACTGCTGTCCTAGACCAACTAAGGTCGGTTTTGCTCCTATTTCAATAAAGGTATCAATACCTAATGTTGCTAATGTTTCCATTCCCTGTGCAAAATGTACAGGCTGACGAATATGATCAACCCAATACGCTGCATCAATATGGGTAATGGCTGAGCCTGTCACATTGGAAATCAGGCTAAACTGGGAGTTAGGTGTTTTATATTCAATCGTTTCAGCAACCTTTGCAAATTCCGCTAACATTGGCTCCATTAAAGCAGAGTGGAAGGCATGAAACACCTTCAAGGGATAGCATTTAATCTGTTTGTTTTCCAAGATTGTAATAATCGCTTCGATAGCGGTATTTTTACCTGATAACACCAAACTTTGCGGAGCATTAAAACCTGCAATCGTCACTTGTTGTCGATAATCAGCTAGAATCGGTTCAATAGTATCTTTAGTACATTGGATTGCGACCATCGTGCCATTAGCAGGCAATGCCTGCATTAAGCGCCCCCGTTCTGCAACCAAAGTTAAGCCTTCTTTTAAACTAAACACACCTGCAATACAGGCAGCAACATATTCCCCCACACTATGTCCAATCAGTGCTGTGGGACTTATTCCCCATGACTGCCAAAGTTTTGCGAGCGCATATTCAAGTGCAAACAAAGCAGGTTGGGTATATTTCGTGTGGAACAGTTGCTCTGTTGCTTGTTCTTTTTCAGCGTAAAGGATTTCTAAGAGTGGCATCTCTGCACAGGACATCAATATCTTATCACACTGTTTTAGGATGTCTTTGAACACTGGCTCAGTTTCAAATAATTCCCGTCCCATCCCCCAATATTGTGAGCCTTGTCCTGTAAATAAAAAGGCAATCTGTGCTGTTTCTTGTATAGGTTTTGGGTGTTGATCTATTGCAGCCGCGCGTAATTTTTTTGTTAAATCGGCAATATCCTGTGCCACTATAGCAACACGATGAGCATAATGCGTCCGCCCTGTGTTGGCGGTATAGCACATATCAGCAAGATTGCTTTCAGGGTGTGCGGTACAATACGCTAAATATTGTGCGATTTGATCCGTCAATGCTGCCTCAGTTTTTCCGCTTAACAATAATACATGTGCAGAACGTTCTGTTGTCGTTGGATCTTTGCTTAATGCTTCACTGTGCCTTTGGCTAGGTGCTTGCTGCAAAATGGCATGAGCATTAGTGCCGCCCATACCAAAGCCACTAACCCCTGCAATACGTGGTGTATGATTGCTTTGCCACGGTATTGCTTCTAAAGGAATTTGAAACGGGAGATTATCCCAATCTATTAAAGGATTAGCACGTTTAAAATGTAGATGCGGTGGAATAATTTTATGGTGCAAGCTCAGTGCAACTTTGATGAGCCCCGCAATGCCTGCACTGGCATCTAAATGCCCTAAGTTGGTTTTTACTGAACCAATACTCAAAGGCGTATCGCGTTCCCCCAAGGCATCCGCCAAGGCACGTACTTCAATCGGGTCACCTAATTTAGTGCCTGTGCCATGGGCTTCAACATAAGATACCTCATTGCCGCTGATGTTAGCGCGTTGTAAGGCTTGACGAATCAACGCTGTTTGTGCCACTTTATCTGGCACGGTTAAACCACTGCTCGCACCATCATGATTAACCGCAGACCCTTGAATTGTTGCCCAAATCTGATCCCCTGCAGTAACAGCATCAGATAAACGCTTCAGGACTACAATGCCACAGCCTTCACCACGTCCAAAACCATCCGCCTTTTCATCAAAGGTTTTACAACGCCCATCAGGTGATAAAGCAGTCATGCCTGATAAACTCACCATTAATTCGGGAGAGAGTATCACATTGACTCCGCCTGTCACCGCAAGCTCACATTCTTCCGCACGTAAGGACTGACACGCAAGGTGTAATGCTACCAGTGAAGAAGAGCAGGCTGTATCAAGACTTAGGTTAGGACCTTGCACACCGAGCAAATAGCTTAAACGTCCTGTTGACATAGCAGTCAATGTGCCTGTAGTGGCATAGACATCATCAGAACCTGTTTTTAGACCAATTTCGCTTTCCATTAAACCGACAAAAATACCTGTTTGATTCGGTAAAGCATCGGTTGCAATTCCCGCATTTTCAAGTGCTTCCCAGGTTACTTCTAATAATAGACGCTGTTTAGGATCAAGTTGCTGTGCTTCTAATGGAGACATACCAAAGAAAGGTGCATCAAACTCCTCAATCGGATGCTGCAAAAAGCTGGCTTGTTGTATATACATTTTGCCAGGTGTACCCATTTCTGGGTCATAATAATCATCAATCGACCAGCGTGAGGCAGGAATATCAGTCACTGTCTCTTGTCCTTGATATAATAAGTCCCAAAATTTCTCTAAGTTATGTGCACCACCTGGAAAGCGACAGCCCATACCTACAATAGCAATGGCTTCATTGTTTGTTGACTGCGCTGTCGAGCTATTTGTTGTTACTACTTCTTCTTCAAATAGTGTGTTATTTAAGTATTCTGCCAAGCGACTCACACTCGGGTGTTCTAATGTCAGCGTGGGTGCTAAGAAAGTCTTTAAGACTAACGACAAGCGATTACTTAATTGAATCGAAGTTAATGAATCAAGACCTAAATCAAAAAATCCCTGTTCATCCGTAGGAAGTACACCTGCAATGGACTGCACTTCAGTTTTAATAGTTTGCTTTAATTGTACCTGCCGTTCTGCTGTAGACATCTGTTGTAGTTGTTGCCATAACTTGCTTTTTTGACTGGATGCTTTTGATGTTTCTAATGGTTGTTGTACTTGTTTAATCAGTTCTGGAATAGGGAGCAAGAGTGCTTGTTTGCTCTTTTCCAAAGGAGAAACTTGCGCCTTTAGTTCAAGGGTTTGCTCAGGATGCGCGACCATCTTGTCAAGGAGGCGATTAAATTTTTCAATCAAGCTCTGAATCGTTGCTGATGAGAATAAGCGTGTATCGTATTTTAAATACCCAGTTATTTTCCCTTTTTGCTGTATCAATAATAAAAATAAATCGAAATCAAGGGTACCTAGACCTAAATCCCATGCTTCAACTTCTAATGCTTTGAAGCTAATTGTTTCTTGTGGAATATTTAAATAAGAAAAACTCGTTTGGGGTAATTTTAGAGGAATAGAGGCTTTAATCAACTGAAGAGGTAAATCCTGATGAGCAATCGCGCCTGATACGACTCGTCCAACTCGCTTTAATAATTCACTCTGTGTAGGATTACCTGATAAATCGGTGCGTAAAATTGCTGGATTAGAAAAATCCCCCATCAATTTTTGTAATTCAATACGATTACGATTGCTTATTGGACTAAACACACCAATATCCGTGGTATTAAGATGTTCGGCAAGTAATTGCGTAAAGGCACTCAGTAATACACTAAATAATTGAACTTTTTGTTGACGTGCCAGCGTTTTAAATTCGCTTACTTGACTCACTGACAAATTTACTTTTTCAAAGGCAATATGTCGTTCATTATTAAGTGAATTCTCTACTGGTAAATCAGGCTGATTTAAACCTTGCAATTGTGGATGCCAATACTGTAATAAAAAATCTAACACACCTTTTTGACAAAACCATTGACGTTGCCAATGTGAAAAATCAGTATATGTAATACTTTGTGGTTTTGCTAATTTATTCGATTTTTTTTGGTTGTATAGCTCACTCAATTCTTTAAAAAATAGATTTTCTGACCAATAGTCAGAAATAATATGATGAAAAGTAAATCCTAAAACATATTCATTAGCTGCTAGTTGATATAAACAATAGCGAAATGCAGGAGATTTTGTATGTAAGTTTAGTGATTGACGTAGTGCTGTAATAATTTGTTGTTTTATTTGTTGTAATGGTTTACGGGATACATCAATGGCTTCTAATTCTATCGTTTGTGGAGCTTGAATACGTTGCTTAACATGCCCATCAGTTACTTCAAAATGTGTTCTCAAAACAGTTTGTTGCTTTACAATATGCGTTAAACTTTGGCTAAGTAATGAAACATCTAACGTACCTTTTAAATGAAAAGCATAAGGTATGTTATACAACGCTTTGTCGGGGTGTAAAGAATCTAAAGCAAATAAGCGTTCTTGTGATAAAGATAGTGGAAAAGAAGCTTGTACATTTTTTACGCTTTTAAGCATGGGAGCTTGATTACGTAAACTGATAATTGTACGGGTTGCCTCCCAAAGATCGATTAATTCAGTCACTATTAGTTTTCTCCTAACGATGTTAATAATTTTATTCTTTAAAATACATTATTATAATTAATGCCTTAGCCACTTTATAATATACTGAGGAGATACTTGATCTATACTTTATTTAAATACAGGCTAACGAGAATATCCTATTATGGAATGGAATACAGCTCTACCGTTCTTTTCAAATAAAGTTTGGTTGAAGATTATTATATAATAACCAAAGTTAATTATTATGGGAGGGACTTTGTAACAGATGTACTTAGTAAATTTCAAATTTATTATTGTAAAGTTTTGTTGCTAGCTGTCAAGTGCGATGTAATCCATGAATTTTTTATTAACTGAACTCAGTTGATCAGCTTTTCTTAGTTCATCCATTGCTAACCATTGACTAATTTCCAAGGTGCAGGCGGCATTAGGAATATTCTTAATATTTTAACTTAACTAGATATCGAATACACTACTCATAATTTACACCTGCGTGATATAGTCTAAAATAGACATATTTAGTAGTAAAAATCATGGAAGGTCAGCATAAACTCCATTTATAATAGATTTCACTATAATAAGGATATGCAAATACATGTGCAAGAGAATTTTAAAATCTAATCAAAAAATAGTGGTCATTGCAGGCGCAGGTGCAGCAGGTATAGCAACGGCTTTAGCTGTCGCTAATGACAGGCAAACAAAGGTAATATTACTTGAAACATCTGAAAAGGTTGGTGGCACAGTAAGTCAAGCACTCATTCATACTCTTGGAGGGTTATATGATGATAAAGGTCAATATATCAATAAGGGGTTACCTGTTAGTTTAGAGAAACGTTTAATTAAAGCATCTACTACTACACGCAAGAGAAAAATGGGTAAAATTTGGGTTTTAAATATAGATCCAGAAGTTTATGAAGCGGTCATTAAAAAATGGTTGAAAAGTTATTCTAATATTGAAATTTTATTTAAAAGTAGTATCATAAAAAGCGATATTATTCTATCTTCATTTAAACAAAAAATTTCGACTCTTCATATTAAAAATAAACAAAAAATCATAAAACTACAGGCAGATGTTGTGGTTGATACTACAGGTGATGCTGCCGTGGTACGACAAATTAATCCATCTTTAGTAAGTAATGGAGCAGCATTGGCAGGGTTAATTATTCAATTACGAGGCGTAAATCCTAAAGCTCTCAATTTCCCACGCAGTGTTGCTCTATTACACCGTATTCGCAAAGCAACTAAAGATAAAATATTACCTAAAGAATGCGCTACTCTTTGGCTAGATAGTGGTCATTATGCTGATGAAATATATGTTAAATTTAGTATTCAACAGGATAAATATGAGATTGAGCGAATGAATCAGGTAATACTTATTTTATTATCTTACTTAAAAACAATAACAGAATTTAGAGAGGGCTATATTTATAAAATAGGTCAGTTAGGAATTAGAGATGGTGGTCAAGTACAAGGAGAATATTGTTTGACCGAAGAAGATATTAGAACAGGACGAAAATTTAACGATTCGGCTTGTATCGCTAGTTGGCCGATTGAATATTGGAATCCCAAAAAAGGAGTATGCCTTGAATATTTTCCTGTTGGACATACTTATTCTATTCCACAGCGTACATTAAAAGTAGCAGGATTTAAAAATTTATGGGTAGCAGGAAAATGTCTTTCAGCTGAACCACGAGTACAAGCCTCAGCACGTGTAGTAGGTACTTGCTGGGCTATGGGGGAAGCAGTAGGAAAACAAATTATCAAAGGATTTTATTAAATGAAATTAAATTTAACCGAGTGTTTTTATCGTAAGGCAGATACACAACCAAATAAACCACTCATTATTGGACCAGGTAAAAATGACAATATCAGCTATGGTGAGTTTAAAGAAAAAATTATTCTAGTTGCGAAAGAATTAAAAGAATTAGGTGTTAAAGCAGGTGATAATATTGGGTTGCATTACCCTAACGGCGCAGATTACATTGCGTACACTTATGCTGTGTGGCATTGCGGGGCGTATGTTACTCCAATTCCTGTTGAGTTAGCAGTAGAAGAAAAGGTACAGATATTTCAACATATTCATCTGAATCATGTCCTTTCAAGTATACGTCTTATCAAAAATATTGAATCCTGCTGTAAAAAAAATATAAGATTAAATTTGGGAAAACAAGCGGTATTATTCGCTCCTATTACACAAACAGTAAAGCCGCCACCGGGATTAGAAAATATTAATGTAGCATTTATTCGTTTTACTTCAGGTACAACAGGAAATGCAAAAGGAGTTGTGTTATCACACGAAACTATTTATGAGCGCATTCATGCAGCGAATCATGGATTACAGATTGATAGTAATGATCGTATTTTATGGTTGTTATCTATGGCTTATCATTTTGCAGTTTCTATTGTTGCTTATTTGACTTTTGGCGCGAGCATTATCTTAGTTTCAAATAATTTTGGTATTACACTCTTAAGGGCAGCACAAAGCTATAAAAGTACTTTTATTTATGGCGCACCGACACATTATAATTTGATGCTTAATGATAATAGTGGTCAAACACTTCCTTCTGAATTACGTTTTGCTATTGTTACGACTACAGGGCTACGCCCAGAAATAGCTGATGATTTTTATACGCGCTTTGGACATGTTTTGAATGAAACCTACGGGATTATTGAAATAGGCTTACCCGCCATTAATTTAAGTAATTTAAGAATAAAACAAGGTTCAGTGGGTATTCCCTTACCTGATTATAAGATAAAACTATCTGCCTCAGAAATATCGGATCAAAGTGAGATTATGATTAGCGGTAAGGGTATTATTGATGCTTATTATTCACCTTGGCAATCTCGTAAAGATATATTGGCACAAAATAATGGTTATTTTAAAACAGGTGATTTGGGGGAAATAGATACTGATGGTTTTCTTTATATTGTAGGTCGAAGTAAAGAGATTATTAGTGTTGCGGGTATGAAATTTTTCCCACAAGAAGTTGAAACAGTATTGGAAAAACATCCTTTGATTGCTACGGCCTGTGTTTTTGCTTATAAAGACCATCATGCAGGAGAGCTGCCTTATGCCCAAATCGTTTTAACAGAAAAACAAAATGATATTGATATAATTAAGTTAAATCTTTTTTGTCAACAATATTTAGCCCAATATAAAATACCTAAACAATACCATATAGTTACACAACTAACATATACCAGTAGTGGTAAGTTAATTCGCAATGCTAATAAACTAATTAAGGAATCCTAAATGGAAAATTTATACCAAGAAATACGTGAACATTTAATTAATGATCTTTTTCAAGGTGCAGAACCTACTAATTTTAATAATGATTATGATTTAATAGAAGATGGCACTATGGACTCGCTAGCCATTATGAATCTTATTACTTATCTGGAAGGAAGTTATAATATTACCTTTGGAAGTACTGATATAGTGCCAGAACACTTTAGTTCTATTAATGCGCTTGGTAATTTTGTGAAGAATAAAAACCCAAGTTTTTAATGGGTTCTGTTGACTTAATATCTTCTCTGGAAAATGAACTTCCTATGAAGGATTTGGGGTTGATTCTGTTTAAACTGCACTTCATTTCGTTAAACTAAGAAATAAAGTTTAAGTAATATTAACAAAAAAGCTCAGAGATTTTAAAACCTCTGAGCTTTAATTTAATTGACTAAAAAATAAAAACTACTTATTCAGTAATTGTTATTTTTATTGGCTTCGCTGCATTATCAATTAATGTTCCATCAGCAAGTTTATAGGATAAAGTGATTTCAAAATTTGCAGGTGTATTAAATATACTGCTTGAAAGTACACCATCAAAAATAGCAAGAGTAACCATATTGGGTAATTCAGCGATAGTTTGGAAGGCAATTAAGTCTGCACTTTCTACAAAGCCTGCGCTTGTTAAAGCATAACTTCTTCCTGAGCTTATATCCTTAACCGTTACATATACTTCACCAAATTGTCCAACATGAGCAGCTTCGGGTCGAATTTCTCCCTCAATCTTGACAGATGCGGTGGATTTAAATGATCCTTCTGTTTTAAACGTTCCAGTCAACCCTGCACTGCTTATCGCAGAGCTTCCGCCTCGAATCTTAGCAGTTGTGAGATTCGCATCAGCAAGTTCCTCGCTTAAATAGACGCTATTTATTTCAACAACACCACTTTCTTTAGCATACTGCTGATATAAGCCTAGCAATTCTTGATATAAATCAAAGGATTCTGTTGAAAGATCATTTTGTTCAGAAGGATCATTTACAAGGTTATAAAGTCCAATATGGTTGCCAGAATTAGCTAATTGAGAAATTTTAAAGTCACCTTGACGCACAGCTTTAGCTCCATTTAACTCAAAACCAAGGCTGCGCTTTTGATCACAGCTAAGGTCACCGTCAAAAATAGCTTTCATGGAAACACCATCCATTGGTGCATTCAGTTTGCCTCGATATTCAGAAGGATATTGAGTATCTGCCATATCTAAAATAGTAGGAGCAACATCCGTTAATGAATGTAAGCAATTGCTCTTAACCCCTTTTGTTTTTGCTTTTGCATAATGAAGAAAAGCAGCAGTATGGATGCCACCATCACGTTCATCAGCCTTATAGCCACTAAAAGGTGTACTAGAAACATTTCCCCAACCTGCATTTGGACCAACAAAGGATTTTGATCCACCCAACTGATCTAACACAGTATCAAACTCAGCTTGAGATATATCGTTTACCTTAGTTATATTATAATTGGTCAGCCCTTCAGGAACATGTGCAAACCCCTTGTGAGCAGCTCCATTATCTGAATAAACAAAAAAGACTGTATTTTCATAAAGACCTTTATCTTTCAGGTTCTGAATAAGATGACCAATATTTTGATCAAGCAACTCAATTTCTGCTGCGTAAATTGCCATTCTTCGTGCTTCAAATAGCTTTTCTCTATCAGTTAAATTATCCCACGCTTTAATATTCCCAGGGCGAGGTGACAAGGTAGCATTTGCTGAGATATAGCCTTTTGTCTTTAAGCGATCAAAACGTTGTTGACGTATATTATCCCAGCCTGCAGCGTAAACAGGTGCATACTTGTCAATTAATTCTTTAGGGGCTTGCCATGGTGTATGCGGTGCAAGGTAAGCCATATTTAAGTAAAATGGCTTATCTTTATCCCGATTATCCAGCATAGCAATAGCACTATTAGTAAAATTATTAGTACTATGTGTTAATCCAGTTAAGTGGCTAAAATCTGCTTCCACACCATTGTCATTATATAAGCTCTTCCGTCCACCATAGGTATCTGTATGTTCAGTCAAGAACTTACCTTCTTCATTGACTAAAAAATCAATGTCACCGCCACCTAAGAGTAAAGATTTAGTAGCACTAAAGCCTCGATTAATCGCATAATATGCTTCTTCATTTTCTTCATCACCACCCATATGCCATTTACCTGTCATCATGGTATAGTAATTATTATCTTGGAGTACTTCGGGGAAAGGAAGGATATCCAAAGATAAAATGCCTTCATAACCTGGCTGACCTGTTTGCTCTGGTCGTGGGGCACGTGCTATCAATTCACGCATTGTGCCTAAACCATTTTTATGGTTATCTTTACCACTAAAAAGCATAGAACGTGAAACTGAGGAGGTTGCTGCTGCATAAAAATTAGATAAAACAATACCATCACCCGCCAGTTGATCCAAATTAGGTGTATTAACTTCTCCGCCAAATACACCTAGGTCAGAATAACCCATATCATCAATAACGATGGTAACAAAGTTAGGTTTTACTTGCGGCGTTGTTACTGTTACTTCAGTTGTTTCACTACTATTATTATTACAACCTACAAGTAAAGCGGCTGCTATTGCAGATGCTAAACCATGTTTAATTAATTTATTCATTATTGCTGCTCTGTCATTGGTGAGTTGAGTGAGTGATCAATTAATTAAAGTTCTAACCATTAAGTAAATTATATCTACATGATTATCTATATTTAATTAAATTCGTTATTTGAATGGGCATTAAGTGGTAGCTATGATATAAACATAGTTATAGAGATGATAGGTAGGTATTATACTAAGGTGAAGGTAATTTAACATTTCTTTACGACGCAGTCTGAACTAATTATTGTAGTTGTTTCTTTTTATGAAATTTATGTAAATAAATGTTGTTTTTACTTTTCTTACATTATGATTCAATACTAAGATGCGTAAATTTTTAGGAATTATTCTAAATGAATATTGACTCTCCTTGGTTAACAACATACGGATATTCCTCTCAGGGAGGAGCCCGAATATTTGCATTTCCTTATTCAGGTGCAGGAACATCTATTTATAGCCATTGGGCAAAAGATTTTTGCGACAGTCATGTAGATTTTATAGGTGTTCAATTACCGGGTAGAGAAAGTCGATTTGGAGAAATGCCCATTTCCCATTTACCTCTACTTGTCAAAGAATTATCAAAAGAGATAGCCCCCTTGACTAACCAACCTTTTATATTCTTTGGACATAGCTTAGGTGCATTAATTGCCTTTGAGTTATGTCGAGAATTACGCAGGAAAAAACTTTCATTACCTATACATTTGTTTGTTTCAGGGTTTCGCCCCCCCCAATTATCTAACCCTAATAAAGAATTGCACCAACTTCCTGAAAAGAATTTTATTGAAGGTATTCGAGAGTACGGTAACACACGAGAGGAAGTATTGTTAAATAAAATATTAATGGATATGTTGCTTCCGATGCTTCGTGCTGATTTTTGTTTAAATGAAACTTATCAATATCAACAAGAAGTACCATTACCTTGCCCAATTACGGTATTAAAAGGTGATAATGATAGTTTTGCTAAACCAGAACAGATGTTTCATTGGCAGCAAGAAACTAGCGCAAACTTTGAAGAAGTTACTTATACAGGTGGGCATTTTTTTCTGAATGAACATCAGTATTCAATTAGTCAAAAATTAGGTCAGGCATTTTAGATATGAAGAAGAGTCAACTAATTTGTTTTGAATATTGATATTTGATATCTAGGAAAGAGATTAAAACAAGAATACAATAGGTTAAAAATAACTCATAATGAATAGTAATATAAATTCTAGTTTTTTAAATGATAAGAGAGTATTTGAGCAATATTTTTTAAGTAATTCATTTATAAGTCAAGAAAACTTTAAAGATTCTATGGCGACTGTTCAATCTATGCTACTTGAAAGGTTTGGTAGTTTAGATAAAAGTTACTCTGGTGAGTCTATTTTAACTTTACAAGATAGAATTAAGCAGATGATTAATTCTTCTAGTTCAAAATCTGTAAATAAGGTAATTGATGAAGTAGGTGAAGTTATTGTACAGCATTCTATCAATATCAATCATCCATTATGTATTGCTCATTTGCATTGCCCACCACTATTGTCTTCTATTATTGCTGAGGTTATTATCGGAGTAATGAACCAATCTATGGACTCTTGGGATCAAAGTGGTACAGCAACGCTTGTTGAGCAAGAACTTATACAATGGTTTTGTAAAAAATATCAACTGGGTAATCTAGCTGATGGTATATTTACAAGTGGTGGAACACAATCTAACTTTATGGGAATACTACTAGCAAGAGATAATGCAGCTAAAAAATTATTTAATTGGTCTATTGCAAAACAAGGTTTACCACCCCAAGCACATCGTTTCCGTATTATTTGCTCGAAAGATGCACATTTCAGTGTTATCCAATCTGCAAGACTACTTGGCTTAGGAGAACAATCAGTAGTTGAAATACCTATAGATGAGAATCAACATCTTACGGCAAGTGCAGTTGAAAAATACTTTAATATCCTAACTCAGCAAGATCTTTTACCTATTGCTATAGTTTGTACGGCAGGTACAACCGATTTAGGTAGTATTTCACCATTACAAGAGTTAGGACGATGTGCTAAAAGGTTGGATATCTGGTTTCATATTGATGCTGCTTTTGGCGGTGCGTTATTATTTAGCCAAACACATCGCAGTAAATTAATAGGTATTGAACTAGCAGACTCTTTAACAATTGACTTCCATAAACTTTTTTTTCAGTCTATTAGTTGTGGGATATTTCTATTAAAGAATAATGCCCATTTTGATTTAATGAAAATTAATGTAGATTATCTTAACCCTGAATCCAATGCTGAAGTTGGCTTACCCGATTTAGTTAGCAAATCAATACAAACAACTCGCCGTTTTGATGCTCTCAAAATTTACATGAGCTTACAAGTACATGGTGAAGTGTTACTAGGAGAAATTATTGATTATCTTATTAAATTAACAGCTAATGCTGCTAAATTAATTGCATCATCACCTGATTTTGAATTAGCAACTCCACCGATAATTAATACGCTAGTATTTCGATATATACCTTCTAATATTCCTAATAATAAAAAAAATGGATATTGGTATAATTATAATAGTATTAATGATCAAGTTCGTTTAGAATTATTAAAAACAGGGCAAGCTGTTATTGGTTTTACTAAATTTCACAAACAATCTTACTTAAAATTCACATTAATGAACCCGATGACAAATTTAAGTGATATTAAAGGTCTACTTTCTAAAATTAGAGAATTACCATTAAATGAATGAAGAAGATATTACTAAGATTGAATCTAATGTTCGTGCTTATTGCCGATCATTCCCTATTGTATTTAATAAAGCTCAAGGTTCTATTTTATATACTGAATCAGGCCAGAAATATATTGATTTCTTTGCTGGCGCAGGTGCATTAAATTATGGTCATAATAATAAACAAATGAAGCAAGCATTAATTAGTTATTTAAGTAATAATTATATTACTCATGGTCTTGATTTTTATACTACTGCTAAACGTAACTTTTTATCAAGCTTTAAAGAAAATATCTTACAACCCCGAAAATTAGATTATAAAGTACAATTTTGTGGTCCGACAGGAACAAATGCAGTAGAAGCTGCTATAAAGCTTGCGCGAAAGGTAACAGGACGGACTGGAATTTTTTCTTTTATGGGTGGATTTCATGGAATGACACTTGGAAGCTTAGCTCTTACGGGTAATAAATATCATCGTGCCGCTTCTGGTACGATACTCAATAATGTTAACTTTATGCCCTATCCTGCTCATTCTATGACTAATTTTGATTCAATTAATTACATTAATGCTGTCCTTGAAGATCCTAATTCTGGTATTGAAAAGCCTGCTGCAATTATTTTTGAAACTACTCAGGCAGAGGGTGGAGTTAATATTACGTCAAATAAATGGTTAAAACAGCTTAAGTTATTATCTGAAATTCACGATATTTTACTAATTTGTGATGATATACAAGTCGGCTGTGGGCGTACAGGTACATTTTTCTCTTTTGAGCGTGCAGAAATTGTGCCCGATATTGTTGTATTATCAAAGTCTATTAGTGGATATGGCCTACCATTTGCATTAGCTTTATATAAACCTCACCTAGATATTTGGCAGGCTGGAGAACATAATGGTACATTTCGCGGTAATCAATTAGCTTTTGTAACAGGAGCAGTTACTTTAGATTATTATTGGTCTGATAGTAATTTTACTAAAGATATTATATTGAAAGAACATTATCTTCAGTATTTTTTAGAAACAGAAATTCAGGCTTTACATCCCAAGATTCAAATTCGTGGCATTGGTCTAATATGGGGTATTGATTTATCTAAGCTTAATCAACCAGAGCTTGTTAACAACATTATTAAAGCATGCTTTAATAATGGATTAGTAATTGAGTCTACAGGAAGAAATGGTCAAGTGCTTAAGTTATTACCTGCATTAACTATCGAAAAGAAATTATTATCTAAAGGGTGTAATATTATTAAACAGGCATTATTTGAGATATTAACAAAATCTAAAGACCTATCAGACTGAATAAAAATTATTTTTAATTAATCAATAATTGATTGATCCATCTTAAATAATAGAGATTGTTACAGTTACCAAAAAAGTTACTTTTTAATTTCTTCATCTAAACTGTGCGAATTTTTCTCTTTCTGAGTGGAGTAATTATCCTTTAGTAAAGGAAACATAGCATAGTTAAGGCTCATGGCCATACTACTTATATAGGTGATAATACTAGCTGTTAATCTTAAGTGAACAAAAAGCACCCCACCAACAATAATAATACTTGGTATTGCACTGGATAAGATGATTTTCCTATGTGTTTTTTCCAATTCTTTCGCTAATGTAATAAGTTTAATTAATTGTTTAATTTCACCATCCATTAGTATAATATGAGCAGTATCTATTGCAAGTGAAGACGCACCCTGTAACGAAATAGAAACTTCAGCTTGTTTTAATGCAATGGTATCATTAATACCATCACCTATATAACAAACAACTCGCCCTTCTTTTTGCATATTTTTAATAATAGTTGATTTATCTTGTGGTAATATCTCAGAAAAATAATGCTTAATGCCTAACTGTTTGGCTAAATGTTGGGTAGGACTTTCATGATCACCAGAGATAATACAAACTCGATGACCTAAACGCTGCAATGTGTCAATAGTAGAAACTGTATCAGCACGTAACTGTGTATGCAGCTCTATTATACCGATAATATTGTTATTAACTGCTATATAGATTAAGGAATAACCTGAATCATCGGCTTTTAGCTTAATAGTATTTAAATTATCTGGAAATTTAATTGATAATTTTTCCATAAAACGATAGCTTCCAACCTGAATTTCCTCGTTCTCTAACATTACAGTTATTCCATAGCCTGTTATATAAGCATTATCTGTTATGGAAGGTAATTTAATGTTGTGAATAGAGGCGGCTTTTAAAATAGCAAGTGCAATGGGATGTTCTTGTTTTTGTTCAGCAGCAGCAGCATAATATAAAATATCTTTTTGAGAGCTAGAACGAAAATTATGTATCTTTGCAACAAGAGGAATTTCTTTAGTTAGCGTTCCTGTTTTATCAAAAATAAATGTGTCAACTTTTCGTAAGATTTCTAAAGTTCGGCCATCCTTAATAAGGATATTGTGTTTCATAGCTATATTAAGGTAATTTAATACACTTAATGGTCCCATTGAATAAAGTGCGTCATCTAATGGCATCCAAACAATGGCCATTCCTGCTTTTACACCCTTCATGGCACTCGTTGCACTTCCCAATAAAAATAAAGGAAGTGATAATTTATTTCCTAAATCTGTACCTCGTAATTCTAAATGATCCGTGAACTGAGTCATTTCATTAAGTATCTGAGTACCTTGATTAGAAAGTATTTCTTTCCCTGTTTTATCAACACAGACATGAATTTGTCCACTTAAAAGTAAACTTGAAGCAAACACATAATCATTAACTTGTTTCTCAATAGATTTAAATTCACCTGTTAAATGTTGTTGATCGATGGTCGAATGACCTCTAATAATAGTACCATCAATAGGAATGGTCTCACCTGCCCCAATAACTAAAATATCATCTTTTTGTACATCACTTAGTAATAACTCGACCTCGACATTATCACGTATAACATAAACTAGACGGTTAGAAGGATGAGTGAATATTTTATTTAAATTTTTACTTACATTATCTTTTGCTTTCGCTGATTTATTTAACGAAAAGTATAAAAAAGAATAGGAAAGTGCAACAATAAAATATTGACCAAGTAAAATTGATCCAGGTAATATAATGGCTTCTAGTACCATACGTGTAAAACGTTTTTTCTGAGTTATATCATAATAGGCTTGTTTCCAAGTTGGCCAGACAAGATAAATAAGTCCTGTAACGCCAATAAAAGTTAAAGGAGAAAATAATATTTGTCCAGAAATAATAAAGCCTAGTGATGTAGTAGAAATAAGTAAGTTATGATCTTTTTCTACTATATCCTTCGGTTCTTTTTTTATTAGCACCTTATCTTTTAAATCAACAGTATGTTCTTTATTATTTGCTAATTTATTGTTATTTTTTCGTAATTTAGCTCCTGTAAGTAGTGTTCCTCCAGTTAGCAAACCTATAAGAAATAACATTAACTTTCTCCTAAATAATGATTTAAGTGATTACACTAGTAATAAAATTTGATAATTAATAATATGGGTTGTATTTATTTTCGTACGCCAATAGATAAGCAATATTGCTTAAACTGGAATGTTATAAACTTCCAATTTGAACCATTATCATGTAACACAGCATTACAATTTAAATGCCATTTTTCTTTTATCTTTGTAAAATTAAATTCTTTTAATGGAATTGATAACCCCATACCTCGTGCTTTAATATATGATTCTTTTAATGTCCAATAGGTAAAGAATTTATTTTGTCGTTCATTTTTATCATGTATTGATAATATACTTTCTGCTTCCATAGGCGATAAAGAAAAATGACATAGAGATTGTAAATCTTCTATATATCTATACTTTTCAATATCAATTCCTACTGACTGATTATTAGTAATCGCATATGCAATAAAATTTTCTGAATATGATAAATTAAATTGTAACCATTGATATTTTAAATTACTAACTGCAGGTTTACCATAAGCATTTTTAGAAAATGTCCACTGTTCAGGTGAAAGCTGTCCATAGTAACTTAATAAGTGGCGTAAAGATATATGGGTAGCTTGATAACGTTGCTGATCAATAAGAAATTTAAAACTAGCAGCACTTTCTTTTTCAGTTTCATTTAAAATATTAATATCTTCTATATTAATATCATTAACAGATAGTATATAAATATGAATACTATCACTTTCTAATGGTAGAGAAATCTTAGATAGATTTTTTTGTATTATAAAATTCAATTAATCTTTTAACTCTATATCTTATCAAGAATTAAATACATTCCCAATATTCATCAGGCATTTCCATACACATTTTTAACGCACCTACACTACCACAATATTCAGCATCTTGTACACATTCTACTTTACCACCGCCATATATTTCAAGATTCTTCTCTATTGCAAGATCAATACCCTTTAAACGTGAACCACCACCTGCAATAATAATATTATTACGTAATTTTTCTTGAAAGTCAGGATCAAAAGAACCTACTAATTGTTGAACTGCTTGACTTACAGGGTTAGTTAAATTTAAGCAAGCCTTTTTAAGTAGTGCGGTAATATCATAAATATCAGGGAGTCCTTGAGTATTTAACACTACTTTAATAGGATCAATATTATCAGTGACAAAACCAAATTTTTCTTTTATTTCTTTAATAATTTTTGGTGTTAATTGTACATTAGGGTATTCTGCTAAAATATTTTTACTGATTTCCTTATCAAGAAAATTTCCAGCTACTTTTAATGTTAATTGGTCTTCTTTTTCAGGTAATGAACCATGCATTCTACATAAGTCAGTTGTTCCTGCACCAATATCTACAATTAAACATTCATCAAAACGTCCACAAGAATAAGCAACAGCAAAGGGTTCACTTACAATTAAAATTTTATCAATAAAATCTTTAGTAATTTCGATAATAGCCTTTTTATTAACAATACTCGCTTGTGCAGGAACACCAATTGCGGCGTATAAGAGATCACCTTCTTGCATTTCAGGTAAACTAGACTTAATTAGTTCTTGTAAAATTATCTGAGTTGCTTGCAAAGCTTGATCTTCATCTTGAATAATAACACCTTCCGCCAGTGGCCAAATTAAGTTAACCGCAAGACGATTTATTAAAGCCTCATCACCTAATAAGTAATCCTTACCTAAGCGTTTCTGAGAAATAATGTCTTTTGGGTAACCGATACATGTTTTTAAACTAATACGTTTTCCTGTCGAAGTGGTAATAGATGATTGACTTGTTCCTAAATCAATACCGATATAATAAATAGACATTTTAATTCGCTGCTCTTAGTGCAATATTATCGCTGATTAGTTGTTCAAATAGATCATTTTTGGAGTTTTTAGCTAATTGGTATGATGTTTGAAGAATAGAAGAAGCTTTAGCTTCTTTTAAATTGTTTTGTTCTGTGGGTAATGGCGTAGTCTTATTTCTTTGTGCTTCTAAATTATCAAGCTGTTCTGATAATTTATTCTGCATTGATTGAATTTTTTTAGACTTTTGACGTTGTTGCCAAATACTCCATACCAATACGCCACCAATAAGTAATGTTGTTCCAGAGACTAAATATAAACCCAACGATTTTGTTGTAGGGAGTATCAAAACAGTATTTGGCATTATCTATATTCCTTTCATGTTAGCTGAGTTAATATATTGACCATTGTATAGTATAGAATATTCTATTTCTATACTAAATTACTCTAATTATTAAGTATTTCAGATAAGTATGCAACTATTTTAAGCTGTCAAGACCTGAAATACCTTAGTATTTCAGCATCTAGTTCTATTACCTTACTTTTTGGTATAGGCTTTATAAATAGCATCTTCATGAATACCCACTGCAGCCACCACACTAGAAACAGCACGTAAACGATCAATCAAATTATTATTATCATCAACTAATTGATTGAAATTACTTTTTAATTTAGCATTGCTAATACCAAGTTTTTCAACTTTTTCTGTATTAGATGAAGATTGAGTTTGCAATGTTTCATGATTAATATTCAGTTCAGTATATGATTCATTTAATAAATTATTCTGTTGTTGCGAATTCGCTAAATTGATTTTTAGCTCACTATATTTATCCTGTAATGCTTGAATCTCATTTTGCAACTTATTTCTATGCTGCTTTATTTCAACTAAACCTTTAATTTCCTGTTTTTGGGTTTGATTAAATCCATCAAGTGTAGTTTTTTCTTGTTTAAGTTGATCAAATCGCTCACTTTGGTATTGTAGCTCTTCTTGTAACCTATTTCTTTCAGAGGTTGTTTTAGATAAGACCTCAAGCTCTTGATTTTGGGTGTTTGTTAGTTTTTCTAGGTGAATTTTTTCTGCTTTAAGTTCAAGTGCCTGCGAACTTTGTTTTTGTAGTTCTTGCTTTAATTCATCATTATTATGTTCAACCTCACTTAATGCATCTAGTGCTAGTTTTTGTTTTTGCTGTTCCTCTTGTAAACTAACTTTGTCTTGTTTAAGTTGCTGAACCGTATTGTTTTTATGCTTTAAGGTGATTTCTAAATCTTGTCGCTCTTGTCGTTCTTTAAGCTCACTGATATTAAATGAATGAATCGTATCTTTGTATTCGTTATTCTCTTTTTCTAATTTAGCATTATCTTGCTTAAAATTAGTATTGTCATTGTTGACATTATTAAGGTTAATTTGTAAATTTTGTTGTTCATACTGTGCTTGTATTTGAGTTTTATCCAGCTCCTCAATTTGCTTTATTGTCTCGATGCGATAGTCAAAACTATGCACTTTAGTGCAAGACTTTTAGTACACTGTGGTTTTAGGTGTCAAGTGAATGAGAAAATATCGAAAAGGTTCACATACAGTATATGATCTAAAAGTCCA
>WFRR01000126.1 GCA_015486375.1 Thiotrichaceae bacterium | reverse complement strand
TCTTGCACAACAATGGAGTCCTGAACAAATTGCAGGGCGTTTAAAACAGGAAGGATTGATCGCATTACATCATGAAACGATTTATCGTTATATTCTTGTTAATAAAGAAGAAGGTGGGGATTTATATACGCATCTTCGTCATCAAAAAAAGTGGGAAGAAAAAGGTTTAATTATTTATAATATTCCAACCTATTCACCTGAATTAAATAAAATTGAAATTTTATGGAGAAAAATAAAATATGAGTGGATGGATTTTTCTGCCTATGATTCATTTAAAAGTCTTAAGGATTCTTTAAATTATATTTTGGCCAATGTTGGTGAAAAATACAACATTAACTTTACTTAGAGAGTTGTTGGAATATTTTAGGCTTAGTACTTATGAAGTCGGTGGCGACCCTTTTTCAACAGGGACAGGTACAACCCAAAATTTTAGCAATTTTGTCACCCAAACCTTGGGTATTAACTCAGTCCCAGTAGGCGCCAGTACAGCCACAGGCAATAGCAATATACAAACCAGTGAGGATGGCAGTGTCACTGTAGGGGTATCAAGCAGTACCACAACCATTGGGGTGGGTTCAGCCAGTGCAGATCTCAGCGCCAGCAGTACCTCAGAAGTTATTTAACCCTATTATTAATAGTCGCTATTTAATGTTATACTTTTGTTCCCTTTATTAAAAATAATGGTGTATGACGTATGGCTTTTACCACAGGTAATGATCTTAATATTTTACAATCCAGCGATACCACTAATTTAGGCGCAGGCGCAGGCGATGATATTTATATTATTAATGCTTCCAGTATGAGTGCAACGCAATCTGTCACGATTACCGATACTGAAGGCAGTAATATTATTAAAATTGTCGGCGGTGTTACGCTTGCTAGCAGTGTGGTGGCTGCCAATGTCGTTCAATTAACCCTTAGCTCAGGCGCAGTGATTAATTTACTCGGTGCGGATACGATGAGTTATGAAATTGGCGGTGATTTTTTCAAAACAGGCACAGGCACGACGCAAACCTTTAGTGATTTTGCCACCCAAACCTTAGGGGCATCGGTCCCAAATGATTCCAGCACGGTAACAGGTAATAGTAATGTACAAACCAATACGGATGGCACTGTAACGGGAGGCGGCACCAGTACTACTACAGATACCAGCACTTCATCCACCTTTTCATTGTCTAACACAGCTCCAAACAATGATTTTTCGGGTATTGATCCTGCCCTTGAAAATACAACTCACCTTGATTTATTTTAGTTTTTATTCCAAAAAATTATTGACATCAAAAGAAAAGAAGGGGTAGATTTAACCCCTTTCCCTATTTATAAAAAATCCCTACCCCTCACACTCCCTTCTATGCCATAATGCCCTGCAACGCCTAAATCCCTTCCTTGGTGATTTAAGCACCCTTTGATAATTTCACTTTGCTTAAATGGATAAGAGTCCTTTAAACAAAGCTAATCAAACAACCTTCGAAAGAGGACGTTATGGCTATGAAAAAGTCTATCACAGTAAAAAACCTTGTCATTAAAATTCAGCTAAAACCTCGCCCTAATCGGCTGCCAAAATTCTACCCAACCCTTGATTCCACCCAACCGTTATTATTCTCCGCGCCCGTGTGCCTGTCATGAGTTTATATCGTGATCTGACCGAAGGCGCACTCAATGCCGACTTGGGCAAAAATTCCCTGAAAATCTTTAATACCTTACTGACCCAAACCCTCGGCTATGGCAAACCAGCCGACCGCCTCACCGATAAACGTCTCTCTCAACTGAGTACGGTGCGTTTAGATCGTTTTCGCCTTTCCGTGCATACTGTACTCGAAGCGGGTTTATTTGATCGTCAACCTTCAAAAAAATTCCAATGGCAGTATTCCATTGGGGCAAAATACCTCGAAGCCCACCAAGCCGCCTTTGCTGAAAAAAATCCCGAGGCTTCTGCTAACGGGGAGAAAGCCCCATTTTTTCCGCCTTTTCTTCCTAAAAACAGCACTGATTCCCCGAAAAAAGAGCCAATTTCTGGAAAACAGTCACATACCGCTCTTGATCTTGAAAGCTTTTTATCTTACCTCCCACCACTTTTACAGCTCTTAACCCCCGCGACCCTCTCACAAAATGTGCCAGCGATGGCAGGCGGGGCTTCGATGCCCACCGCTCCTGATGCCGAGCTAAGCCGCGTGATTGACAAAAGTATTCAATCCCTCGCGGACATCTTAAAACAAGGCTTATCCGAGCTTAAAAACAGTATAAATCCCTTATTAAACCCACACTTAAGCGAAAACCGCTCACAGGCTTATAACAGCCCACTCAGTGCCTATACCCCGTTTTCAAGCGGTGCTGCAGCCAAGCCTTTAGGTCAGGTCGGTGGTGGTTGTGGAGGATATAATTTCTCAAAAGTTGCCTCGACCCCCTGTGCGACACCACCCAATAAAGAGCATTCAACACAACAAGCATCACTCTCCTCGTCACCGTCTGAACAAGCGTCTGAAAACCCGCCCGTCTCGACCGAAAACCAGAAAATAGTGCCGCCAGCCTCCGAAGTTCAGGATGATCCGCATTATCCACTGGCGATTGAATTACCGCCCAGCTTACTCAACTACGCGCCCAATTTGCATAAAGCCTTATTACCACTGGATGAGCATCAACAAAAGCAAGTCTTATATGTGTTTAAGCATATGGAGAGCCAAGGCGAAATTAAGAAAAGCCCCTCAGGTTTGTTTATTCATTTGGCTAAATCAGCCCTAAGCGGTACGCTCAACCTGCCTGAAGCCCCGATCCACCCTGCGGTCGCCAAAGCTAAGGCAAAAGCCCGCAGTGATCGTTTTAAGCCCGAGGGACACCCTTATGCCGATGATCCTGCCATTCAATGGGGCTATTCGCCCATTTCACAGCCGCTCGACACTTCTAGCACGCCTTATGAGGAAAATAATCCTTATCCTTATTACCCCGAAGAGCAGGAAGAAATTGACGAGATCGTGTATGAACAACGTCAAGCGGATAAAGAAGCCGCTGAACGTTATAGAGCCAATCAAGCCGCTCAGCAACGTAAAAAGGAGGAACAGGCAAAAGCCGCGCGATGTGAACCCCGTAGCCAGGCAGAACATCAAAAATCAGCCGCCACCGATTTGCAAATTCTCTTTGCCTTCCTTGAACTCGGGGGTCAAACCTATGAAAGTTTGCTAAAAGAAAAAGATTTTGGCTATTTGGAGGATATCTATGCGGATGAAATTGCCGCTCACCGCAAGGATTTAAGCCAACGCCGTGCCGCGCGACGTAATGGCTAGCCCAAATATCCTATAATTACTATAAATTATAAACTTAACAAAATGAAGATAGGAAAAAACCATGTATATGACTATTCGAGATAAATATATTGATCCTTTTACTGACTTTGGTTTTAAACATATCTTTGGAACAGAAAAGAATAAACACTTTCTAATCAGCTTCCTTAACGATATATTAGAACTTGAGCATAAAATTATTGATATTAGTTATAAAAATTTAGAAATGCTGGGTTTAAGCATCATTGATAGAAAAGCGATCTTTGATGTTTATTGCACTGATGAAAAAGGTTATAACTTTATTGTGGAGTTACAACGTTCACAACAAAAATATTTTAAAGATAGAAGTATCTATTACACCAGTTTCCCCATCCAAGAACAATCAAAGAAAGGCAGTTGGGATTATCGTTTAACACCGATTTATTTTATTGGCATATTAGAGTTTAGCTTTGATGATATGCGTTTAATCGAAAATAGAGAAGATAAGAAATATCTCAGTAAAGTACAACTGTTTGACTGTGATGAGAAAACGGTCTTTTATGATAAGTTGACGTATTATTATTTAGAAATGCCCAAGTTTAGAAAAACAGAACAGGAACTTTCTACCCATTTGGATTATTGGCTCTATTATCTTAATAATTTGGCTAATAGCCGAAAAGTGCCTAAAACACTAAAAAAAGATCCCATTATCGAAGCCGCTTTTGAAGTAGCCGAATTTTTAGCATTGGGTAAAGATGAACAATTTAGTTATCAGCAAGACTTA
>WFRR01000125.1 GCA_015486375.1 Thiotrichaceae bacterium | reverse complement strand
TAGTCCGATGGCAGATACTAAAATTATTATCAAAGAACTATTGTCCGATGATACTAAAAAATGGCGCAAAAAAATCACGACGGATAGCACAGGACAGGCCAGTATTTTTCTTGAAGGTTTAGGTGAAGAAGGACGTACCTTTATCCTCTATACACCTAATAGTTTCAATAACAAATATAAGACTTTATCAATTAATAGTACGGGTATGCATGAATTTACAGTAGGCACACCGTTGTTAGAAGTCACTTTACGTGATACAGAGACAGGTGAAACCTTTAGTGATGTAGAAATCAGTGCTTATCAAGTGGAAAAAGGTGTAAAAAATGCACTTTTAAGCCGAGCGAAAACCGATGCTGAAGGTGTCGTCAAGTTTGATTTACCCACTTTGTCTGAAAATGGTACAGTGCGTTTAAAAGCAAAGACAGTCTATAATAATATTGATTCCTACAGCCCTGTTATTAGCCAATCAGGTAATGTTGATTTTCTCCTTGCGAGAATGCGTGTCACAGTATTAGATGGACGTAATGATGAAGCTTTGGCAAACCAAGAAGTTAAAATTTATACTCAAGCAAAAATAGCTGGTGCTAAACGAAAATATTATGGTAAAGCAATCACGGATGCCTCAGGTGAATTGCGTTTAAGTCCTAAATATATGCACGCAGAGGGTAGTACCGACGTTAACTATATTATTAAAGCAAAAAGTCCTTTTAATAAAAAAGATAAATACAGTGCAGCACTGGATCAAGCAGGGGATCACACCTTTTATGTTGGCACTACTTTATTAAGTGTCACGCTAAAGGATGGTTCGCGTGATGATGCTGTGATTGCTAATACAGAAATTAGAGCGTATCGCTTATTGAGTAATGGTGAACGTAAACGCTTTGCGACCGCAACAACGAATGAACAAGGTTTAGTTGAGTTTGATGTGTCTGATCTTGCAGAGGGTAATACAATCGTACAATTAGCCACGAATGTATTTAATGAAAAACTCCCAGCACGCAGTCAAAATATTACGGAATTAGGTGAAGTTGACTTTACGTTGGCAACCACAACCATCACTGTTAAAGATGGCTCAATGCCTGATGGCGAAATACTGGCTAACCATGAAGTTTATTTACGCGAAGTTACCGCAGATGGTAAATCGAAAGGCATTGCTAATTTAACCACGGATGCACAAGGACAACTACGTTTAACATTACCCACCTTAGGGGATAAAGAATATATTTTACGGGCGAAAAATCCGCACCCTGCGATTACAAAGAATAAATTTAGTTCAGTCATTCGCTCAGAAGGTCATCATATTTTTACAGTAGGAACGCAACTACTGAATATTAGCCTTGTTGATGCAATCAGTGATGTAGGTATTGCAGATAAAAAAGTATCTGTTTATTTAGATCGTGGTGATATGAAACCTAAACATCTCGGTACAATAACGACAGACAGTGCAGGAATAGGGGTAATTGATGTACCCCTTTTAGCCAGTGAGGAAGAAAATACTTTTTTCCTTAGAGCCAGCAAACCTTATGGCGTTAAAAATGTGAGCAGTCCGATGTTTGATAATGGGACGTTCTCAGTGACACTACCTGTCGGTACAAGTCCCGTTATCTTAACGAATAAAGACACAGATTCTCCTATCGTCGCTGAAGTAGTACGTGCTTATGAAATTCTTGATGATGGTAAGTTAGAATATCGTGTTAAAGGCACAACCGATGCTACAGGAACGGTTCGTTTTGATTTAAATTTATTAAGTTCTAATCATCCTTATATTTTTAGAGTCAAAGACACTTTCGGACAAAACAAAAAATACTATAGTGAACGAACCACCAGTACGGGGACAACTTATTTTGCTATTGCAGCCGATGAAGATGCATCTTTGGATCTAGAAGCCCCCGAAGTCGCGATTACCTCTCCTGCAATAGGTTCACAGGTAGGTCAAACAGGCTTTGAATTACGGGGTACAGCCACAGATAATACTGAAATTGATACGGTTTCTGTGCAACTGACTCAAGGTGCAAACAGTGCTACCCATTCTGCGACGTATACAGACACAGGAGATTGGAGTCTCAGTATTAGTGCAGATCAAATCAGTACAGGTAATTTAGATATACAAGTTACGGCAACTGATAACGCGGGTAATAGTGAAAATACTCGTGCAAGTTATAAAATTGTTGCCGATGCACTTGCACCAATACTCTCAATTGATTCACACAGTGAGAAAAGTGATGTCTCTGTAACAGGATTCTTATTACAAGGTACAGCCAGTGATGATACAGGTATAGAGAGTTTATCCGCACAAATTCAAGATAGTGGTTCAAGCGAACCCATTGAGCGTAATATCACCGTTTCTAGCAATGGTAATTGGTCGCTCGCCATCAGTAATGGGCAGCTCACTCAAGGCGGTACAGTGAGTATTACGCTGACATTAACCGATATAGCTGCAAGACAAACCTCTCAAACAATTAGCTTTAATATTATTGCGGCAAGTCATGAAGAGCGTCACTTAATTAATCGAATTACCTTTGGAGCAACCCCTGATTTATTAGATAGGGTTCGTCTTATTGGTGTTGGTGCGTATCTCAATGAACAATTAGCCCCTGATAGCATCGATGATTCTGCCCTTGCAGCACGCTTAAACGCTAATGGTGATGTATTTAGTAATGCTGAACTACAACGCTATCAACTCACTCATATGATTCATAGTCGTAAACAGCTTAAAGAAGTTATGGCATGGTTCTGGGAAAATCACTTTAATACTGATATTCGGAAAGAGGGTAACGATTTCAGTTATGAACTCAGTGAGCATGATCTATTTAGAGCGAATGCCTTAGGAAATTTCCGTGATTTATTAGAGATTAGTGCTAAAAGTCCTGCGATGTTGATTTATCTGGATAGTATTTTTAATGTACGTAGTGATGCTAATGAAAACTATGCGCGTGAAGTCATGGAGTTATCCACTTGTGGCGTAGATGGTTGTTATAGCGATGAAGATATTGAAGCCTTAGCAGAAATATTTACAGGCTGGCAAGTACAGAATGATGCTTTCTTCTTTAACAATAGTGAGCATACACTGGGAAGTAAGCAGTTCTTAGGTACAACCATTGCAGAAGCAGGGGTTGAAGAAGGTAATCTAGCCTTAGATATGTTAGCTAATCATTCTGCTACCGCAAATTATATTTGTTCTAAATTAATTAAAGTCTTTATTAATGATACTGGTGATGCAGGTCTCAATGCGCGTTGTGCAACAACCTTCCAAACTGCACAGAATGTGCCCGATCAAATTACTCAAGTGTTACGTGTATTACTGACTTCACCTGAATTTAATAGCAATAGTAACTTTAATAGTAAGATAAAAACGCCTGTTGAATTTGCAGTCGGTGCAGTCCGTGCGGTACAGGCAGAGATTGATTACGATGATTTAGCCACTTATATTCGACGCATGGGGATTCGATTGTTTTTTAATCCTGTACCAACAGGTTGGGATGAAGAGGGTACAACATGGATTAATTCCGCTTTATTACAAGAGCGGGTTCGGTTTGTGAATCAAATGGCATCTGCATCCAATAGCAATACAACGCTAGTTGACCCATTAGCTTTCTTACAAAGTCGTAATCTTGATACTGCCGATGCCATTGTTAGTTACCTGTTTGATTTATTAGGCGGTGATATTTGGACGGATCTAGAACGGCAAACAGCTTTGGATATTCTTAATGAAAATGGAATATTTGATATTAACGCTACAAGTGCAAGTACTCAGATACACGAGTTAATTGGCACCATACAAAGCTATCCTGAATACAACTACCAATAGAGTGGGAGAATAATAATGAACCGACGTGACTTTTTAAGAACTCTTTTTGCCACTACAGCAGGTAGTGCTTTATTCAGTCAGAGTATTTCCTCCGCTTTGGCTGCTTCTGCGCCTAAATCATTGATTGTGATTTTTCAACGAGGCGGTTGTGATGGTCTCAATGTCGTCGTACCTTATGGCGAAGATGAGTATTACAACCTCCGTCCTAGTATTGCTATTCCTCCTCCTGGTCAAACAGGGGGAGCATTAGACATGGATACTTTCTTTGGACTGCATCCATCAATGTCCTCTTTACACACACTTTACAATCAAGGTAATGTCGCTGTCTTTCCTGCGGTGCATTATCCTAATGCTAGCCGCTCTCATTTTGATTCACAAACTTATATAGAAGGTGCTAAAACAGGCGCAGGCAATACCGTTAATCGCTTTGAAGTGAGTGGTGATGCAGAGGGTTGGTTAAATCGCCATTTAGCCACGAGTACGAATAGTACGGGAATGCGCGGTGTTAGCTTTGGTAGTAGTGTGGCGGATTCTTTGTTAGGTCCAGTATCCGTTTCATCTTTTAATGACTTGCGTAATTTTGATTTAGACCTAGAAGCGGGGGCAGAACAACGCCTAAATAATCGCTTAAGTGCTATTTATAATCAAAGCTCAAGCAGTAGCCGTCATTACGACGATTTACTCCGAAGTTCAGGTCAAACATTGTTTAGGGATCTCGATATTGTTCGCAGTATTGATGCAAATACTTACCAACCTGCCAATGCTGCCAGTTATCCTGATAGTGCTTATGGCAGGCAGCTCGCTCAAGCAGCACAATTAATTAAAGCGGGAGCAGGTCTAGAATTAGCAACCATTAATTTTGGTGGTTGGGATACCCATAAAAATCAAGGCGGTGCGGAAGGCGGTATGGCAAATCGCCTCAGAAGTTTCTCTGATGGTATTGCAGCCTTTTATGCTGATATGGGAACACAGATGTCAGACGTGATGATTTTAACCATGACTGAATTTGGACGAACTTCTAAAGAAAATGGTAGTGGCGGTACAGATCATGGTCATGCTTCCAGTTGGTTTGCCTTAGGTGGCAACTTAACAGGCGGTATTTATGGTACATGGCCGGGTTTAGCAGAAGCGCAACTTGAACGTGGACGCTATCTTGCACAGAGTGTTGATTATCGCGATATTTTTGATGAAATATTACAACGTCATTTAAACAATGCTAATAATAGTATTATTCCTGATTATACTGCGAGTCCTTTAGGTTTCTTAGCCTAAAAAGCTGAAGTCTGTCCAATACTAGAACACGCTTCTGCAAAATTATTAATAACTTAGTGCCACTAGCTTCTATACTTTATTAGAAGCTAGTCGTAGGGAACTTTTAATTGTTTATTGATTACTTAATAAATATTCTTCCATTCTCAGATGTGATTAATCACTGTCTATCGCAAATATTCAATTTTCCCTATTAGTATTATTCATTATAAAAAAAGGGTTTCAAATTATGAAAAATCTAATGATTTTTTGTTCTAGTCTCGTTATTTCTACCACACTGGTATCATGTGCAAGCACAGGAGGCGCGGGCGCACCCTCAAAAACACAAGCATTCGCTTTGCAAGGCTGTGGTGCAGGTGCTGTCGCAGGCGGCTTACTTGGACTTATTTCAGGGAGTGATAAAGTATTAAAAGGGGCGGCTTTAGGTTGCGGGTTAGGCGCAATTATTGGTTATAGTATTGGTAAACGTACCCAAAAATATGTTGATGCAGAGCAAGCAATGGATGCTGAAATTGCTAGAAATCAGCAAAATACGCGTGAATTAAAAAGTTACAACGGTAAATTAGCGCAAGGGATTCGTACTTATCAAAATAAAATCGATACCATTCGAGCGGCTAAAATTGATGCAAGTGCTAAACAAACGCAGTTAGCGAATGTTAAATCGACGGCGCAAAAACAGTTAAATAAAGCTCAAACTGCCCTTAATAGTGTTAATAAAGAAATCGTTGTTGCTAAGAAACAACAAGTTACTTACACCACAAAAACAGTGGTCGTTGAAGCTAAACCTGCAAAAGCTAAAAAGCGGGCGAATAATAATGCAAAATGGAAAGCTGAAATTGCTAATTTAGAAAAAGAAAAGAATATTCTTAATAAGCATGTTAAATCACTCACTGCCCTCAGTAGCAGTATCTAAAAGTGAGTCGCGATTAATGGCAACTAAGATACAAGCAAGTTTAGACGAACTTCAATACGGTACACAGTTGGGTAATTATATTATTCAATCCGTATTGGGACGAGGCGCATTTGGTATTACTTATTTAGCCATTGATAATCTTGATCGAAAAGTTGCTATTAAGGAATATTTACCCTCTGGTTTTTCTAAACGAGATCAGCGTCATACGGTAAGTCCACTCACCGAGGATAATCAAGAGTTATTTCAATATGGCTTAGATTGCTTTCTAGATGAAGCGAAGACGGTCGGCAAGTTTAACCATCCCAATATTGTCCGTGTATTAGCCTATTTTGAAGAAAATCAAACCGCTTATATGGTGATGGAATATGAGCTAGGACAAGATTTAAAG
>WFRR01000124.1 GCA_015486375.1 Thiotrichaceae bacterium | reverse complement strand
AGATAAACAAAGTCTTGAAGACACTCAGCCGATTGATGACGACACGCTAACCTTAAAAATACAAACAGTGATTGCCTCCGCGTTAAATGTAATCGAAACAAAATTAAGCGATCAATTCAGCAACCAATTACAAAGCGTGGTGGGAAAATTACACACCATTGAGGAAAAATTTCAAGATGTAAAAATACAGGAATCTACGCCTCAAGCGACTGAAAATATAACCCCAACGGCTAATCACACGGCTCAAACTCATCAGGCTCAAACACCTGATAATTCAAATATTACATATCATTTTCCAACTCAACTTAGCGATCAACAGTGCCAAGAACTGGAACGATCTTTGCTACCCCGAGCAGGTGATTACTCTCAAGCGTTACTCGAAACACTGACCCATCGGCTGCAAAACAGCACAGACCCCTTAAAAAACCCACTGGCTTATTTTTCCAGCCTAGTGAGTAAATTGGAGTCAGGCACACTCGATTTGCAAGCCTTTTCAAGCAATACAGAACGCGCGGCTAAACAATACGCCGAACAACATGAACAATTACAGCAACAAATAGATGTTATTACACAGACTTATCTAGCAGAATACGAGTTCTATAAACCCCTACATAAGCAAATCGTAGAAGAAGGAGAGAAGCGGGGTTTAGACTACTGGGGCGCGGCTGATAAGCTACAACTGTCTGCAACAGTCACACCGATGGTTGAAAAGCTCAATGCTTTAAAAGCTGAAGCTGATCGCTTAGAGGCAGAACAGGAAAAGTTAAAATCTATCATATAATGTTGACGGATCAGGAGGATGTCAAAGACTTATGTTAGTATTGCCACACTCTTTTTTTCTCTATTTCAAGCAAGAGATAATCTCAAAATTTGAGTGATTAATACAACAAACTGCTTGATTATTAACAACTACAAACTGATAAATATTTATGGCTGGACATAGTAAGTGGGCGAATATAAAGCACAAAAAAGCGGCGAATGATAAAAAACGTGCCAAAGTATGGACGAAAATTATTCGTGAAATTACCGTTGCTGCCCGAGAAGGACAAACCTCTGATGCCAATGCACATCCTCGCTTACGTTTAGCGGTGGATAAAGCCTTGGGTTCAAATATGCCGAAAGACACCATTGAACGCGCTTGTAAACGCGGCTCAGGTGAATTAGGTGGCGAAGCTTATGATGAAATTCGTTACGAAGGTTATGGACCCGGTGGCGTTGCCGTTATTGCTGAATGCATGACTGATAACCGTAATCGTACGGTATCAGAAGTGCGCCATGCCTTTACCAAAGCAGGCGGTAATTTAGGCACAGATGGTTCAGTCTCCTATATGTTTAACCAAATCGGGGTTCTCTCTTATGAATCAGGTGATGAAGATACGCTAATGGAAGCTGCACTAGATGCAGGGGCAGAGGATGTCGTAGCAGAGGAGGATGGTTCAATTGAAGTCCTGACCGATGTTGCGAGTTTTACAGAGGTGAACTTAGCCCTTACCGAAGCGGGTTTAAGCCCTGATGAAGCTGAAGTGACCATGCGAGCAGATAATTTAATTCCTCTCGATGTGGCTAATGCAGAAAAACTGCTTAAGTTAGTGGATGTTTTAGAAGAACTTGATGATGTACAGGAAGTCTTTACCAATGCTGATATTCCTGATGAAGTCATACAAGCAATGGACTCAGCCTAGCATTTATCAGTGCAACGCATTATGGGTATTGATCCTGGATCACGTTTAATGGGAATTGGGGTTATTGATAGTGATGGCCGTTATAATAAATACGTTTATAGCAGCACGCTTAAATTGGATACCAAAAGCCCCTTATCTGAACGGCTAGGGGTTATTTTTACCGAAGTACAACGAGTTATTCAGCTTCATTCTCCGACTGCATTTGCGATTGAAAATGTATTTATGTCTAAAAATGCAGATTCTGCCCTGAAGCTTGGACAAGCGCGGGGAGCAGCTATTTGCAGTGCGGTGATTGCAGGCTTAAAGGTAGCGGAATACAGCCCGAAAGAAATTAAACAGTCTGTTGTGGGTACAGGTGCAGCCGATAAAGTGCAAGTACAACACATGGTTAAAATACTGCTTAATTTACAAGGTAAGTTACAAGCCGATGCGGCTGATGCACTCGCCGTTGCTTTATGTCATGCCCATATTTCCGCACTCAATACACGATTAAAAGGATTGTAATCACAATGATAGGTTTATTACGTGGCATATTAATTTACAAAAAAGCTCCTGATTTAATGTTAGATGTCAACGGCGTTGGCTATGAAATGCAAGCATCCATGACGACTTTTTCAGACTTACCTGAGTTGCAACAGGAAACAACCCTATTCACCCATTTTATTGTGCGTGAAGATGCTCAAACTTTATATGCCTTTAGCCAAGTGAATGAGCGCCTGCTGTTTCGGAGTTTATTACACGTCAATGGTGTAGGGCCTAAAATGGCGTTGGCGATTGTATCAACAATGGGTTTAAACGATTTTTCCAATTATATTCGTAACGATAATATTATTGCGTTAACTAAGATTCCCGGTGTGGGTAAGAAAACCGCAGAACGCTTAATTATTGAAATGCGCGATCGTGTCGATAAACTTGCGCCTGAACAAGCAAGCGATCATATAGGGACTGATTCGGGCAATGCAGCGGTAAAACCTGCCATGTCACAACGTGCTAAAGAAGAAGAAGCCACTACCGCCTTATTAGCTTTAGGTTATCGACCTGCACAAGCGAGTAAAATGGTTTCAGGGGTCATCAATCAAGCCGATTCAATCGAAGATATTATCCGCCTCGCCTTAAAATCCAGTCTGAAATAAGGCATCAACATGACAGAAGAACGCATTATTTCTGCTCAAAGTGAGCAGTCTGAAACTCAATTAGAAGAACAAATTCGTCCCAGAACCCTAAAAGATTATATTGGTCAAGCGACTGTATGCGAGCAAATGGAAATTTTTATTGCAGCCGCGCGCGGGCGGGGTGATGCACTAGATCATACTTTAATCTTTGGGCCGCCCGGACTGGGAAAAACCACACTTTCTCATATTATTGCCAATGAAATGCAGGCAAATTTACGCCAAACATCTGGCCCTGTATTAGAAAAAGCAGGGGATTTAGCTGCTTTACTAACTAATTTAGAACCGCACGATGTGTTGTTTATTGATGAAATTCATCGTCTCAGTCCTGTGGTCGAAGAAGTGCTTTATCCCGCAATGGAAGATTTTCAACTGGATATTATGATTGGTGAAGGGCCTGCGGCACGTTCTATTAAGCTAGATTTACCTCCCTTTACCTTAATTGGTGCAACCACACGAGCAGGTTTACTAACTTCGCCTTTGCGAGATCGTTTTGGCATTGTGCAACGCCTAGAATTTTATAATGTTGAAGACTTAACCCATATTGTGCGCCGTGCAGCAACCATTATCGGGGTTGAGATTGATCAGTTGGGTGCAATTGAAATTGCTAAACGCGCTCGAGGTACGCCCCGAATTGCTAATCGTTTACTGCGTCGAGTGCGCGATTACGCCCAAGTCAAAGGCAATGGCATAATTGACCTTGAAATTGCTGATAAAGCATTGAATATGCTGAATGTTGACGCACAAGGCTTTGATCATATGGATCGACGTTTATTACTGGCGATGATCGAGCGTTTTGATGGTGGACCTGTCGGGGTGGATAGTCTAGCCGCTGCGATTGGTGAAGAACGCGGCACAATTGAAGATGTGATTGAACCCTATCTAATTCAACAAGGTTTTATGATGCGTTCTCCACGCGGACGTTTAGCAACCCGTCATGCTTATCAGCATTTTGAGCTAACTCCACCTATTCAGCCGTAGTCGTCAAAGTGAGTTAATTCAGGTAAATTTTAAAATAACCCCGATATTCATGGGTTATTTATACAGCAGCCTTATAATTAATCATAGCCTTACAACCCCTTTTGAATGGATGCAATGAAAAAAATCTTCCTCGTTCTTAGTCTTTTTGTCAGTGTGCTAAACGTCTCAGCCGCACAACCACCTTCCCTACAAACGAATGATCCTATAAAAGTTTCCTTACCCTCATTACCTTTTCTGCAAGATAATAGCCCTCAACCTGCTCAAGTTAATATTGTACGTGAGGTGGAAACCCTGAGCTTAGAAAATAAACCTGTAAAAAAATCGACGGATAAAGAAGGAAAACATAAAGGTAAAAATAAAGCCAATAAGCCAAATAATAAAATTGCTAGTTTACTGAAACGCTATAAAACGAATCCTAAGTACGTCAGTATTTATGTTGCCGATGTCAATGCAGATAAACCCTTGTTATTGCACAATGCGGATGTACAACGCAAACCCGCCTCTACAATGAAGTTGTTAACCACCTTTGCCGCTTTAAAAACCCTCACCCCGACCTATCGTTGGAAAACAGAAGCATGGATAAGAGGCACATTGGTTGATGGGGTACTGGATGGAGATTTAATTCTTAAAGGCTATGGTGATCCTTTTTTAGTGCATCAACATTATTGGAAATTTATTCACGATTTGCGTAATAAAGGCTTAACCACGATTAAAGGCAATGTGATTATTGATAATAGTTATTTCGATATTCCCAAAATTGACCCCGGCGCTTTCGATCGCACACCCCATCGTCCATACAATGCACAGCCCTCTGCACTAATGTATAACTTTCAAACTACCCGCTTTCTGTTTAAGGCAGATGAAAAACAACGCAAGGTGATTGTTAAAGCCTTTCCCGCATTGGATACTTTAAAGATTGAAAGTCGAGTCAATTTTGCTAGAAATTTTTGTCATAAATCGCATTACAAACCCTATTTTAAAAAAGGAAAAGATAGCAAATTAGTCATTACAGGCTATTATTCTTCTGCATGTGGACAACAATTTATTTTACGCAATGTCACTGAACCCCGTGTATTAGCTTTTAATGCCTTTAAACAGTTTTGGCAAGAGCTAGGCGGACATTTAGAGGGTAGCTTAGTGACAGGCAAGGTGGATAAACAGAAAGATAGCCGTTTACATTTGTATCAATCACCGACACTCGGTGAGCAAATCCGCACCATTAACAAATGGAGCAATAACGTCATGACGCGTCAATTACTTTTAAGCTTGGGGGCAGAAAAGTATGGCGCACCTGCTACTTTAGAAAAAGGTCGGCAAGCGATTATTGATGTATTAAAGGCGGTTGGTGTACAAAATACTGATGATATTTTAATTGATAATGGTTCAGGCTTATCACGTACCAGCCATTTTAGTGCAAGACAAATGGGCAGCTTATTAAAGGCAGCCTACCGTGATGTTTATATGCCTGAATTTATGGCTTCTTTATCCATACCAGGTTTAGATGGCACACTCTTTAAACGCTTTAAAAAAGGCGATATAAAGGGACGAGCGCATTTAAAAACAGGCACGATTAATGGAGTTAGTACGATTTCAGGCTATATGCTTAATCGACAAGGCAAGCGTTTAATTATTGTGGTTCAGCAAAATGGGGGGGGAAGCAAAGTAGCATTACAGAATGATATTTTACGCTGGGTATTTGAACAATAGAGAGATTGTTGGAAAAAAAGCTTATGAAACCTTTACATAGACTATTAACCTATACGCTGCTGCCGTTACTATGGCAACCTGCCCAGATACAAGCAGGTATTTTTAGCCGTCAACAAGTTGATGATGATGCTAAAAAAGATAAGCCAATGGCAACAGTACGTATTCAAGGTGCAGACAAAGCCTTGGCAGAAAATATTAAACTCATGCTACCCAGTCGCAAACCACTGTGTAATGCTAATAAAAGTGATATTGAGAACTTTCAAAAATCCGCACAGCGTTATCTTGTAAAAGCCGCCAAAGGTTTAGGGTATTACCACAGTCAATTTAGTATTTACCCACAACATATTCAACAGTGCTGGGTATTTGCTATTAATGTACAAGCAGGTCGGGTGACACGGGTTGATAAAGTTGATGTTCAGGTCAGTGGTGAAGGCAATAAAGATAAAGAATTTCAAGAAATTGTGAGTAAAACGCTTTATCAACGGGGCGATGTATTACAACAACAAAAATACACGGACTATAAATCTAGCTTAACTAAAGCTGCACGCAGTCTCGGTTATTTTGATGCAGAATTTACACAACATAAAATAGCCGTTAATCCTGATACTTACTCTGCTGATATTATGCTGCACCTCAATACAGGTAAGCGTTATCGTTATGGCAATATTAAGCTGCAACAAGATATTCTCGCCCCCGATTATGTACAACGTTTTGTGCAAATTAAGGAAGGAGAATTTTATAACAGTGATGACTTATCTAAGCAGCAACTATATCTACAATCAACAGGTTATTATTCTGACGTGTTGATCCATACTGAAAATCACAAAGCTCAAAATAATCGTGTCCCTGTTGATATAGAACTAACTCCCCGCAAACGTAATGCTTATGAATTTCGGGTGGGTTATGGTTCTGATACAGGTGCGCGGGTGAAAGCCACATTAGATCGACGTTGGACTGGACGCAAAGGGCGTAAACTACATCATGAAATACAGTTATCACAACAACATTCTTTATTAGAATCTCGTTATACCGTGCCTTTACATCACCCTGAAACGGAAAACGTTTTTTATAATGTGAAATTAGAACAAAAAATGAATAATGATATTCGCAGTCAAACTGCTCATATCGGCGCACAATATACACGCAAGAATTCAGGCGGTTATCAACAAACTGTTTTTGTAGAATATAATACTGATTCAACCCAAATCACAGGTGAAAATGAATTTACGACTCAGTATTTATTTGCGGGTGCAGGCATTGATAAAACCAAACGTAATGATCCATTACATCCTAATAAAGGCTATCGGCTATCAGCAGATATTCAAGTTGCCCACAAAGATTTAGCCAGTACTCAAAATGTTGCTAAAATAGAATTAAATGCCAAATACTTAAATCCTATCGGTAAAGGGCGTATGGTTTCACAATTAAAATTGGGTACGGTGCAATCTGAAAACTTTGATTTATTGCCACACTCCTTACGTTTTTTTGCGGGGGGACGCAATAGTGTGCGTGGCTACGATTTTCAATCGTTGGGAGAACGTAATGCAGCCGATAAAAATATTGGGGGTAAACACCTAATTTCTGCCAGCCTTGAATATGATCATCCTATTGCAGAGAAATGGGAAGCGGCAACATTTGTCGATGTTGGCAATGCGTTTCATCATATAGATGAACCCTTAAAAGTCGGCGCAGGTGTCGGCGTACGTTGGAAATCTCCCGTAGGTCCCGTCAGTGTCGATGTTGCTTGGCCTAAAGATGATTTAGGTGATGCTCATCTACACCTTAGTATTGGACCTGAATTATGAGGACGCTATTTAAAAGTGGTGTCTGGATTTTATTTATCCTCTTAAGCTTGCTGATTGTATTAGCCCTATTTGTCAGTACCGATTCAGGCACAAAAATCTTAGTACAAGTTGCACAAGGTTTATCCAATGATATTAAAATTAAAGGGGTACAAGGCAGTGTCATTCGTGAACTCAAAGTTGAGGAATTACATTGGCAAAATAGTGAACAGAAAGTCTATATAAAGCAGCTACAACTGAAAAATAACTTAAGTACTTTACTCTCAAAACGCTTAGATTTAGAAAGTTTATCAATGGATTATATCCAAGTTGATTTAGAAGAAACGTCTGAGCGCAGTACTACCGATATTATTTTACCTTTAACGATGCAAGTGGATGATTTAAGTATCAAACAATTGGTAGTAAACAAGGGAAAAACACAGCATAAAATTAATAATATTCATTTGTCTGCTATCACTCAAGGTCAACGCCTAATAATCTCTTCTCTGCAAGCACAGCCTGTTATTAATGCCATTCCTGCGGATGTCTATCTAGAAGGTGAAATTGAATTAAACTCACCTTATGAAACTCATACTAAGCTTAAATTTGATTATAATGATCCTGTCCAAGGACAGCTAAAAAGTACCGCAGATGTCAGTGGTACAATTGATGCTTATAAAATTTCGGCACAAGTTCGCTTGCATTCTAAACAATATAACACGGGTAAATTAGACTTAATTGCAACAGGAACAGGTGAAGGTTTAGCCATTCAAACCCTTAATTTAGATGCTTTCGATGGCACAGCGAGTGCAACAGGTAAAGTTGCTTGGAAAGATCAAATTAGTTGGAAGTTAGCCTTAAAGGCTGATGGACTTAATATGCAACGCTTAGCTAAGAACTTACCCTCTGAATTGAGTACCCGCTTTAAAACCCAAGGTACATGGAAAGATAAAATCGCGCGAGGCAATATTGATTTACAAGCTTTATCAGGAAAATTCAATGATTTACCTTTTTCCGCGCTAGGAAAAGTACAACTGAATGGTTCTCAAGCGAAAATCGAAAAATTACAACTGAAAGCATTAGAAGGTACGGCTGATGCGTCGGGTGAAATCCAATGGCAAGCAGATAAAGATCATATTACTTGGGATTTACAATTAGCTAACAACAATATTAATACCGAAAAATTATTACCTCAGTTACCCGCCATTTTTTCTAGTCAGCTAAAAACGCAAGGAAAATTTCAACAAGGCAAGATTGATGCAGTGATTCAATTAGCCAAACTTAAAGGTAAGTTACACAATTATCCACTGGATGCTAAAGGTAAAATTATCATCAATGGACAAGAAGCGAAGATTGAAAATTTGTCTGTCAATGCTTTAGAAGGAACGCTTAAAACTCAAGGTAAACTCACTTGGGGCGATAAAATTCAGTGGGATGTACAACTAGACACTCAGAAAATCAAGACCAAGCGTTTTTTACCTGAATGGCCTGCGGTGTTAACAATCAAATTATTGAGTAAGGGCAGCCATATACTAAAATCGACAAAAACTAAGGTTGAAGTTGATTTAAAATCCTTATCAGGCACGCTGCAAAGCTATCCACTGGCAGCAAAAGGTAAGTTATTTCTCAATGATAAAACGGTTCGTGTAGAAAAAATTCAGTTAAGCAGTGGTAATAATACGCTATTCGCCGATGGGCAAGCGACTGAACCTTTTAATTTAGAATGGAAAATTAAAGCAAAAAAACTCAAACAACTTTATAAAGGTTTAAAGGGTAATTTACAGGGTGAAGGGCGTTTACAAGGCAGTATTGAAAAACCCAATATTCAGGCAAAATTAAAAGGTCAATCACTGGCTTTTCAAGATTATGCATTGGCAGGAATTGATTTAAATATTCGTCAAAGCCGTGATCAATACAACGTGGATGCTAAACTAAATAAGCTCAAATTTGCACAGCAACTGATTCAGGATTTAGAGATAAAAGGTTCAGGTTCACTCGAAAAACATCAGGTCGCGATTAAATTAAATCATACAGACGCTAACTTAGCTTTTAAGGCAGCAGGGGGATGGAAAAATAAGCAGTGGAAAGGAATTTTAAAAAGCTTACAGCTAGATAAAACCCCTGCGGGTAATTGGCAATTAAGCCAAGCTGTTCCTATGACCTTATCTGAGAAAAATATCACGACGGGTCAGTTATGTTTAAAAAATCAAGCAGCGCAATTATGTGCCAAGAATCGTTGGCAAGTCAAAGGGGGACTTTCAAGTCAAGGAACATTGAAAAATATTCCCTTTAGCCTATTAAAACCGTGGTTACCTAAAACAGTACAATTTGCACCAACAGCTAAAGCCGATGCTGATTTTAATATTAAGCAACAAAAAGGCAGTCTTAAATTGCGTTTAAGTGATAGTCAACTGATCGTTAAACCCGAAGGTGCTAACACTCAGCGTCTGAATTATCAAAAGGTTAAGTTGGATGCCCGTTTAAATGGCTCAACTCTTGAGAGTGAGTTTTCCGCTCATATTGCTGAGCGAGGCGATATTTCAGGAAAAATTAAACTCGTCTCTTTGCATAATGCGGCTAAACAGGGCATTCGTGGCAGTGTCGATATTGATATTCCCACCTTAAAATGGGCAAATCAATTTGTGCCTGATGTAAAGAATCTACAAGGTCGCCTAAATGCACAATTAAAATTATCAGGTTTATTAGTGCAACCTCAAGTCACAGGACGTGCCAATTTAGTTAATGGACATTTTGCTTTACCTGATACAGGCACACATATTAGAAATATCAATTTAAGCTTATTATCTCAGCAAGCCAATAAAGCCCGTATTACAGGCAGCTTGCAGTCAGGGCAAGGCAATTTAGCCATTGATGGTCTGTTGGATGTGGGCAAATTAGATCAATGGAAAGCTCGTGTTAGTTTAAAGGGCAAGCACCTTAACTTTATGAATAGCTATGAAATCAAAGGCACGGTTTCCCCTGATTTAGTCATTGATGCAACCCCACTCGCCGTCCATATTACAGGCACATTGGCTATTCCAAAAACACAAATCCGTTTAAATGATTTACCTGAAAGTGCTATTCATGAATCAGATGATGTCGTGATCGTAGGGCGTAATCGTAGCGGTGTTAAAGGTCAAAGCAATAAACGTACCTCCGTTCCTTTCAAAATTCATCCCGATATCCGTATTGTCATGGGGAATGAAGTTAGTTTCTCAGGCTTTGGATTGCAAACAAAGTTATTAGGACAATTTAGAATTCGGGAGCAACAGGGTGATTTCTTTGCAGAAGGTCATGTCAAAATTAAAGAGGGTAGTTATAACGCTTATGGACAGGAACTTGATATTACCCAAGGGGCTTTAGTCTTTAATGGTCCCATTGATAATCCTGGTATGAATATCAAAGCAGTACGTAAACTATCAAACGTTGAAGTGGGTATTCACTTAACAGGTACAGTACAAAATCCACAAACTGATCTCTTTTCCGATCCTGTTTTATCACAGACAGATAAACTCAGTTATTTACTAACAGGGCGTAGTTTATCCGAAACTTCGGGTGATGAAAGTGGTGTTTTATTAAGTGCCATTACCACATTAGGTATTTCAGGCGGTGAAGGTTTAGCAAGAAGTTTGGGGCAGAAGTTAGGTTTGGATAGTGTCAACCTTACTTCAGATCGCGGTTTAAAAGCGACGGATTTAGAGTTGGGTAAACGTCTTGGTCCAAATTTGTATCTAAAGTATATTGTGGGTTTATTTGATTCAGTACAAAGTATTGCGGTTGAATATCAGGTCAATAAACGTCTCGCCTTAGAAGCACAATCAGGCAGCAAACAAGGCTTTGATTTAATTTATAAAATGGAGCGAGATTAATGGATAATTTCGCTTACTGCTCTTAATGACCGTATCGTTATTTCAATGCTTCAATATCACGTAAAAAGACCCAATCACGTTCAGATGACATTGCAGCGTTGTATTGATAACCACCCAGCTCAAACTGTTTAAGTTGTTCAGGTTGAGTAATTTGATTTTCGATCATATAACGACACATTAAACCACGGGCTTTTTTGGCATAAAAAGCAATGACTTTATACTGCCCATTTTTATAATCTTTAAAAATAGGGGTGATTAATTGCCCTTTTAAACGCGGTTTTTTAATGACCTTGAAATATTCTACTGAAGCAAGGTTTAGAATAATATCATCGCCTTGAGCTGCCAAAGCGGTATTAACTGTATCAGTGACCAGATTGCCCCAAAACTCATACAAGTTTTTACCACGCTGCGTTGCTAAGCGAGTCCCCATTTCTAAACGATACGCTTGCATTAAGTCTAAGGGTCGCAATAGCCCATATAAGCCTGACAAAATACGCAGATGCTGTTGAGCAAAGTCTAATTCTGCTTGATTAAAGTTAACCGCATCCATGCCTGTATAGACATCACCCTGAAATGCTAACACCGCTTGTTTGGCGTTATCAAAACTAAAAGGGGTGTGCCATGCATCATAGCGTTCTGCATTTAATAACGATAATTTATCACTGAGTTTCATTAAACTCGCTAACTCATGGGGAGCATAGCTTTTTAGCTGATCAATGAGTTGTTGAGAATCATCCAAAAAATCGGGAATGGTATGACTATCCGTAATAGGTGCAGTCTCATAATCGAGTTTTTTTGCAGGAGAAATTAATGCAAGCATATTTTTATACCTAAACCATAAGTAATCTAATTTTCATTATTTAATGCGATATTCAGCAGAACGGGCATGAGCGGTCAAACCTTCACCATGTGCTAATATTGAGGCAATTTTACCTAACTCAGATGCACCTTGTGCCGAACAAGCAATTAAAGAACTGCGCTTTTGGAAGTCATAGACTCCTAAGGGTGATGAAAAACGAGCGGTTCGTGAAGTCGGCAATACATGGTTAGGACCAGCACAATAATCACCCAGAGCTTCTGCGGTATAACGTCCCATAAAGATTGCCCCTGCATGACGAATATCTTTTGCCATTGTTTCTGCATTATCAACGGAGAGTTCTAAATGTTCAGGCGCAATATAATTAGCCACTTCAATCGCCTCTTGCATATTAGCCACTTGAATTAATGCCCCTCGGTCTTGCAGCGAAGTATTAATAATTTCCGCACGCGACATTGTTTTGACTAATTGAGCAATACTTTGTTTAACTTGAGCAATAAAATCTGCATCAGGTGAAACTAGAATAGCTTGAGCATCTTCATCATGTTCTGCTTGTGAAAATAGATCCATTGCGATCCAATCGGGATTAGTTTTACCGTCACAGATCACTAAAATTTCTGAAGGCCCCGCAATCATATCAATACCGACCGTACCAAAAACCATTTTCTTTGCAGTTGCAACGTAGATATTGCCCGGTCCGACAATCTTATCAACCGCTTGCAAGGTTTCCGTACCATAGGCTAATGCCGCGACAGCTTGTGCGCCACCCACCGCATAGACTTCATCCACACCTGCAATCGCCGCTGCTGCAAGCACTAATTCATTGATCTCATTGTCAGGGGTTGGAACAACCATAATCAGCCGTTCAACGCCTGCTACTTTAGCGGGAATCGCATTCATTAATACGGAAGAGGGATAAGCTGCCTTCCCCCCAGGAACATATAAACCCACGCTATCTAACGGGGTGATTTGTTGCCCTAAAACAGTGCCATCGGCTTCGGTATATTGCCACGGTTCTATTTTTTGGTGTTCTGCATAACTGGCGACCCGTTGTGCGGCGGCTTCTAACGCTTGCTTTTGTTCTGTGCTGATATGCTTCAGAGCTTGCTGTAAACGTGGCTTAGCAATTTTTAAATCATCAATTGACTTGGCTGACATACGGTCAAAACGATTGGTATATTCAATCAGTGCCGCATTACCGCGTTGTTTAACATCCGCTAAAATACTATTAACTGTTTCAAATACTTGATGATCAGAAACACTATCCCATGCTAATAAGGCTTCTAATTCAGCCCAAAATTGACTTGAGGAAAAATCTAATTCTTTAATCGTTAGCATAATGCATTAATCCTTATTAATTTTTCGACGTGCTTGTACCGCTAAAGCTAATTCATTTAAAACCGTTTCGGTTGTATCCCAATCAATACAAGCATCGGTAATACTCTGCCCATAGACAAGTTGATCTAAAGTTTTACCCGTGGCATTTTGATTGCCACCGACTAAATGGCTTTCAATCATCACCCCTGAAATATTTTGACTACCTAACGCTAATTGCTGAGCAATATCATTAGCGACAATGGCTTGACGACGGTAATCTCGGCTACTATTAGCATGACTACAATCCACCATAATAGCAGAGGCTAAACCATGAGCTTTCAATTCTTGCGAGGCTTGATTGACATATTGCGCTTGATAATTGGGTTCACGTCCACCGCGTAAGATAACATGACAATCTTCATTCCCTGAGGTGGTAAAAATAGAAGAACGTCCGTCTTTACCCACTGATAAGAAATTATGGGGACGTGATGCCGCAGAAACGGCATTAATCGCCACATCCATATTGCCATACGTGCCATTTTTAAAACCAATGGCACAAGATACGCCTGAAGCTAATTCACGGTGTCCCTGACTTTCTGTGGTTCTTGCCCCAATCGCCGCCCAACTAATTAAGTCTGAAATATATTGAGGGCTAATTAAATCTAAATATTCCGTCGCGGTTGGCATACCTTGTTCTGCTAATTCCAGCAACAATTGACGCGCAATTTTTAAGCCTTTATTAATTTCAAATTTATTATCTAAACTTGGATCATTTATCAGCCCTTTCCAGCCGATACTGGTACGCGGTTTCTCAAAATAAACGCGCATCACAATCAATAGATCATCACTCAATGATTGACGCAAAATATCTAGCTTTTGGGCATATTCTCTCGCTGCTTCCACATCATGAATGGAACAGGGACCGACGACAACCAATAAACGATCATCTTTAGCATGAATAATTTGATGACAGGCTTCCCGCGTTGCATACACCGTATCACTCGCGCTTTGACTGATCGGGTTAGCTTGAATCAGTGCTTGGGGAGAAGTGACGGCTTGTTGGCTGAGAATACGAAGGTCATCTGTTCTATGTTTGCTCATTATTATTGCTCTACAATGATTACTTTAGCCTGCTTCTACGGCAGATTGTATTTGATTCAAAATAGTCTTAATACGACTATGCTTTATTTTCATGGAGGCTTTATTGACCACCATACGAGAACTAATCTCGTGCATATGTTCTAACGGCACGAGTCCATTTGCCTTTAATGTACCGCCTGTATCAACGACATCAACAATACAATCCGCTAAACCCACAATCGGTGCAAGTTCCATTGAGCCGTATAACTTAATAATATCGGCTTGACGACCTGTCTCGGCAAAATAACGTTTAGCACAGTTGACAAATTTGGTGGCAACTTTGATATGACCTTGATTCAAAGGCTTATCGGCATAACCTGCCACCATCAATTTACAACAAGCAATATGTAAATCCAGCAGTTCATATAAACCTTCACCCCCATGCTCCATGAGTACATCTTTACCTGTTACACCCATATCGGCTGCACCATACTGTACATAAGTTGGAACATCCGTAGCACGAATAATCAAAAGTTTTACATCTTTTTGATTTGTATCCAAAATTAGCTTACGACTGGTTTCTGGATCGTCAATAGGCTCAATACCTGCAGCTTCTAAGAGTGGCAGGGTTTCTTTAAAAATTCGCCCTTTCGATAGGGCGATGGTTAAAATGTTATTACTCATTAAAATTAACTCGTTAATTCGATTACTTCAGTACAGATAGGATTAATTAACGCGCACGATATTCGCACCAATACCTGTTAGCTTCTGTTCAATTTTTTCATAGCCACGGTCAGTATGATAAATACGATTCACCGTAGTTTTTCCCTCGGCGGCTAAGGCGGCTAAAATTAAACAGGCAGAAGCTCTTAAATCAGTTGCCATCACAGGCGCACCGTAAAGTGTAGGCATTCCTGCCACAATGGCGGTATTTCCTTCTAAGCGAATATTTGCCCCCATACGCATCAGTTCTGCTACGTGCATCATACGGTTTTCAAAGATAGTTTCAACGACAACACCAATTCCTTGGGAAACGGCATTCATTGCCATAAATTGTGCTTGCATATCGGTGGGAAAAGCAGGGTAAGGGTCGGTACGAATGTCTACGGCTTTTAAAGTACGACCGCGCATATCTAATTCAATCCAATCCTTGCCTGTAGAAAGTTTTGCGCCTGCTTCCTTAAATTTTTGTAAAACAGCATCAAGACCTTGGACATCGGCTTTAAGTGTTTTGACTCGTCCCCCTGTAATGGCAGCAGCGGCTAGGTAAGTACCTGTCTCAATCCGATCAGGTAAAACAGAATAATCACAACCCTGTAGTGCTTCTACTCCATCAATCACTAAGGTATCGGTGCCAATACCCGTAATTTTTGCACCCATTGCAATTAAACAGTGGGCTAAATCACTGACTTCAGGTTCACGAGCCGCATTTTCAATGGTGGTTGTCCCCTCAGCAAGCACAGCTGCCATTAAAAGGTTTTCTGTGCCTGTTACACTGACCAATTCCATATTGATCAACGCGCCTTTTAAGCGTTTTGCTTTAGCACGGATATAACCTTCATGTACGGTCACTTCCGCCCCCATTGCTTCTAAACCTGAAATATGTAAATTAACAGGTCGTGATCCAATTGCACAACCGCCCGGCAGAGACACCTCGGCTTCACCATAACGGGCAACCAATGGGCCTAATACAAGAATAGATGCACGCATGGTACGGACTAAATCATAAGGCGCACAACAACTATTAAGCGTGTCATTATCAATACTAATATCATTATCGTCATTGGTATCAACGGTAATTCCCATACCCGCTAATACAGCAGAAAGGGTTTTAACATCTTTCAAACGGGGTACATTGCGAATAGTCATCGGAGTCGTAGCGAGGATACCTGCCGCTAATATGGGAAGAACTGCATTTTTTGCACCTGAAATGGTGACTTCACCATCAACGGAAATACCGCCTTGAATTTCGAATTTTTGCATTATTATTTAGAACTTACCGATTAAAATCCCTAATCATAGCGAAAACAAAGGCAATGAGCAGGGTTTACAAGGATAGACTCGACGGTTTTTTGGTCAAACGTTTTTTAGACAAAGATATGATAAACAGCGGTTATTATTGATAATAAATAGAAATAATAGTGTAATTGTGCCATTAAACCTTATTCTAATAAGGATTTAATGACCCGATGATTGCTTAAAAATATGCTTGAAGTTACTTGGCTTTTTCTTCTGCTACTGCAGCAGCAGGACAATTATCTTTACCTTTAGCCCCTGCTACAGAACCTGCCAATTTGAGAAATTCACCAAAAGGACTCATAACACTCATCGCTTCCATTTTAGGCCCTGTAAATTTTAAACGTCCAAACATCATGGCTTTTGCAGGACCATAATCATTGTTGCCTAATTCCGTCCAGCGAACATCAGTGGCGTGCATAACATAGTCAACACTTGCATTGATTTCTTTACCATCAGGAACACCACCATAAATACAAGAGGCTTTACCGCCTTTATCCGCAATATTAAGTTGCACTTTGCTTGCTTCACCGCAATCAGTACGATACATCTGTATTAATTTATAACCCCGATCTTTGTTATTATTTAACCATGCATCACCTGCTAGCCCCGTCATTAGTGTTTCATTGAGATTCCAAGCATCACAAGCAGCCAAGGCCCATTTTGCATCCATAAATTTATCTGCCGACGCAATCGAGCTGGTGAGCATTAATGCTGTACCAAAAATTATTTTCTTTAACATCGCTATTTTCCTATGGGGTTTGATTTAGAACAAAAACAATCAAGTAAGTAACACTTTTAAATTTTGTTATATCGTACTCACGTTGGCATAGGATAAAAACTTAAGCACTAATTTGCAAGTTGCAAGTTGCAAGTTGCAAGTTGCAAGTTGTGATTGTGATTGTGATTGTGATTGTGATTGTGAAATAAATTAACGAAGAATGGGGTCATCTGCAATAAAACACTTTAACTTTAACGACGATAACGAATAAAAACTAATCAGATATTACAAAATATAATATTTATATAAGGGTATTCAAGATATTTTTGTTCTAGTATATGAACTTCTATACAACTTAAAGTATTTTTTATTACTTAAAACTTGGGTAACTGTAGTGTATGACAGTGAATACCTAGGACTACCGTGTAAAAGCATTTTAGTAGATATATTAAACAATCATAATGTAAACGTGATTGCTGTGTCAGATGTATCTTGTACTAAAACTTAGATATTCTGCTCTGAAAATCGGGTAGAGCTTTACAAATCGTTCAAATATTACGTGTGATCTGCAAAATTATTGTCTGGATCACTGTACTCTTGTATGTATAACCTTATTGGCCAATGAAGAAAATTCCACTACAAAAATTACTGATTATTGATAATGATCCTGTATATCAGAGCTTCTTAAAAGATTCACTCGACCAGCAACGCTGTATTGTTTTTGGTGTTAAAAGTGGTGATGAAATAGAAGATTTTTTAGCATCTCAAAGTGTTGATGCAATTATTCTGGAAGCAGAATTTACTCAAACAACTGAGTTACGCAGTTTAGAAGATTACTTTTGGTTACGTTGGTTAACTAAGATGTATGCTGATTTACCCGTGATTATTTTATCGAGTAAAAATGATCCTGATCTGCGTGTTTTAGGTTTAGAGCTGGGCGCAAAAGATTACTTACTCAAATCGGTGGATCAGCGTGAGCTATTGATCCGAATTCGAAATGTTCTCCAATGCAGTCGCTTTATTAAGAAAGAATCAAAGGTATTATTTGGCAATTATAGCTTTGAAATTGAACGCGGTAATTTATGGCGTGGGGATGAATTAGTTCGTTTAACCACCACAGAAGTGCATTTATTAAAGGTATTATGTACGCAACATAATATTACACTATCCCGTGATGAACTCACCTTAAGTTTGCGCGGCTATGAACACAACCCTCATGATAGGAGTATTGATGTCCATATCAATCGTCTCCGTAATAAAATTGAAGATGAACCTTCTAAACCGAAGTATTTACTCACTACATGGGGTAAGGGCTATCGCTTTGTGGTTGAAGTCTAATAAATTTTTTTAATCTCTATTTGAATTATTGCTGTTATTTTGTTGTCATTAACAGCGGGGGCTACCTATATCTAAGGATCGGATTTGAATACACAGGAACATGTCATGGTTAGTCATAATTGATTTAATTTTTATCCTTAAAAGTGACCATGACAAAATTACTCGGGCAATGTGGTATTGGTGTATTTTTTTTCTTTCTTTTTCTACTCGGATTATCTAAAGCTGCTTACTCTGATGTGGGTTATCGCATTATTGATGGCAGTAATGCACCCAGTGGGCGTTGGCCTTCTGTGGTTGCGGTCAAACAAAAACATAATAATGAAGTAATTTGTGGCGGAAATTTAATTCATCCAGAATGGGTGATTACTGCCGCACATTGTATTAAAGGTAAAATTGCGGGTCAGCCATTTCGTTATAGTCAACATGATTTATCTATCTACACAGGTTCACAGAATTTATTCAGTCAAAAGGGTCGTGAAGTTGCAATTCGTTATATTATTACCCATCCAAAATATAATCCTGAAAAAGGGCAAAATGATATTGCCCTCATTCATTTGACCGAAGCAATCCACCACGCCATTATTCCCAATTACCAAACTACCTTTGTTGCTCCAGGGGAAGCTGTGGTTATTGTTGGCTGGGGGGCGCGTAAGATGAGCAAGGGGGAAGCTAGTGATTACCCGAGTCACCTGAATCAAACGGTTGTTCCTGTGGTATCACGAGAAACCTGCAATGCTAAACAAGCTTATAACGGTAAGATTACAGACAAGCAGCTCTGTGCAGGTTTTTCTAATGGAGGACGAGATAGCTGCATTGGTGACAGCGGTGGGCCATTATTATTGGAAAAAAATGGGCGTTATCGTCAAATTGCCATTGTGAGCTATGGGCAAGGCTGTGGACAAGCTCATAAATACGGGGTTTATACTTTTTTACCGAGCTACGCTGACTGGATATATCAATTTGTTCCCCTACCTATTATCGACACGCATATAAAAAATAAGGTAGATTCTCCACTACAAGCGGGGGGTATCGATATTAATTTTCTATTGTTTATCTTTGTGTTATTTGTTTGTTTCTACAAAAAATATCGATTTCTTTAGTGATTCATCGTCATTGTTCTAGATGTTTTTTTTTAAAATACTCGACGAAATATGAATCTAAGGCTATATTTAGTACGTTCAGAAAGTTGTAAATTGAAAAAAATTTGGCTTTTCACCATAAGCCTAACCAACGTTTATATCACTCAATTCATATAAACCCCTATGTCACATAACAAACAAGAGAAAGAATGAAAAAATTAATATTTCTTTTAGTTTTACTATTCACATCAATTTCCTATGCTGCTGTCGGACAGGACGAATTATTACACCCTGATAAAGCATTTTCATTAGCTGAGCCAAGCTACAATAGTGATACTGCTAATGTTAGTGCGACATGGACAATTGCTGAAAAGTATTATTTATATAAAAAGACCTTTAAATTCCAATCTAAAGATAAAAATATTGAATTTGGTAAGGTCAATTTCCCTGAACCTTTGCGTCATCGCGATATTACCGAAGGCAAGATGGTCGATATTTACCGAGAAAAAGTCTCGCTCAATATTCCTGTTAAGACCCTTGATGGAAGTCCATTACCGAAAGAATTACCCATTAAAATTATCCATCAAGGTTGCTTTGATGGGGGTGTTTGCTATCCACCCAAAAAAACCAAGTTAACACTGGTTTCTGATCCTAATGCAACGCCTTCTACAACATCTGAAACAAAACCCACACCTGAAGCAAGCTCAGAACCCAATATTATTGAAAATGAACCTGCGACTCCAGCGTCTGAGGGAAAGCCTGATTTTAGTATTATAACGGGCGATCAAAAAAATAAACCGATTCCTGTTGATAAAGCTTTTCAGTTCAAATTATTATCACATAAAGATGGTGTGTTAAGTACACAGTTTAATATCACGCCCGGACACTATATCTACAAGGAAAAGATTAAGTTTCAGCTTAAAAATGCAGAGGGGTTAAGTCTCGCTGTTGATAAAATCAAATACCCTAAAACGGTTATCAAAAATGATGCGGCTTACGGTGAGATTGATGTTTATAGAAATACGATTACGCTTGATATTCCCTTTACAGGTGAAGTGAGTAAAGATGCAAAACTCTATGTTGAATATCAGGGCTGTTCAGAATTAACGGGTATTTGTTATCCTCCGATTAAGTTAACCACTGCAATTTTTGCGGCTGCTGAAGCGAATAAGCCTCAAACGGCTGCCCCTGAAATAGTTCAATCAGAGCAAGGTAAATTTGCCAACATTATTGCCAATAAGAACTTTATTATTGTCTTGGGACTATTTTTTATTGCAGGGGTAGGACTCGCATTTACCCCGTGTGTCTTCCCGATGATTCCAATTCTATCGGGTATTATCGCGGGACAAAGTGGCTATGTTTCCACAAGTCGTGCCTTTATCTTATCACTCTCTTATGTTATTCCAATGGCATTGACCTATGCAGGGGTAGGCGTTATTGCAGGGCTTTCTGGAGGGGCGATTAACTTACAAGTTATCTTCCAAACCCCTTGGGTTATTGGTGTTTTTGCCTTTCTCTTTGTACTACTCTCACTCTCTATGTTTGGCTTTTATGAATTACAAATGCCCAGTAGTATTCAAAGTCGTTTAACTGAGATCAGTAATCGTCAATCAGGCGGCAGTATTCTCGGTGCAGGCATTATGGGGATTTTATCTGCGATTATTGTAGGACCTTGTGTCACTGCTCCTTTAATTGGTGCATTGATTTATATTGCTCAAACCAATGATGCTGTACTGGGTGGTTTTACCTTATTTGCATTAGGATTGGGAATGGGTTTCCCACTGTTAATCATTGGAACGTCCGCAGGTAAGTTACTCCCTAAAGCAGGTTCTTGGATGGATGCAACCAAATCAATCTTTGGTGTCATGATGCTAGGCATGGCTATTTGGATGATTGATCGGGTTGTATCTGGCAATGTAACCTTGATCTTGACAGGTATCTTATTACTCGTTTCCAGTGTTTATGCAGGTGTCTTTGATCGTTTAAACGAAGAAAGCAGTAGCTTTAAACGTCTCTTTAAAGGGATTGGTATCGTGATGTTTATCTTCGGCTTATTTATGTTGATTGGTGCTGCACTGGGTAATCATAGTTTAATTAAACCCTTACAAGGGGTTGTAGGTTCATCTATGAGTACAAACGCTGCGGTTCAAACAGCGGGCAGTATTCATTTTGAAAAAATAAAAGGCATTTCTGGATTACAAACGGCATTACAAAACGCACAGAAAAACAAACAAGTTGCTATGTTAGATTTTTATGCTGATTGGTGTGCTTCTTGTAAAGAGTTAGAGCATTTTACTTTTCAAGATAAACAAGTCATTGATAGCCTCAAAAGCCTATCGACGCTGCAAGCTGATGTCACACCGAATGATGAGCAAGATAAGGCTTTACTGCAAAAGTTTGGACTATTTGGACCGCCTGCCATCCTATTCTTTGATCTTAACGGTAAAGAGCTAAAACAATACCGTTTAGTGGGTTACTATCCCGCTAAAGAGTTTTTGGCTCACTTAGATAAAGTCCGCACGGCGGCAGGAGTTTAACGGATGAAATTTCGATATATAGTCAGCAGTCTCATACTGTCAGCACTATTAAGTGCCTGTGGGGAAGAGAATACTGTATCAAGTGATGTATATACCCCAAAACATGGTGCTAAATTAATTAACCAAGTTGCACCTGAATTTAGTCTGGCTAATATGACAGGTGGTCAACTGGCATTATCAGACTATAAAGGTAAAGCGGTACTTATTAATTTTTGGGCAACATGGTGCGCGCCTTGTAAGGAAGAAATTCCTGATTTTGAGGCAGTCTATAAAGAGTTGTCTAACAAAGATTTTACCGTATTGGGGATTGCTTTAGATGAAAAAGACAAAGTAGCTGAGTATATTAAAAAGCTCGGTATGACCTATCCTGTCGCTTATGGTGACGATGATGTCGACCGTATTACCAAGCAATACGGTAATACCATTGGAGCATTACCTTATAATGTTGTTTTAGATAAGCAACATCGTATTATTTATGCGGAACCTGGTTTACTTCCTAAGGAGCGTTTACGTCAATTAGTTGAACCGATACTTTAGGAATAAAAATTAGCAATTGTCGTTGTTTTAGATTTGGAATCCCTATTGATTCCAAATCTAGGCTTCTAAAAATAGTCATTATTGACTTTTTTTAGGCTCTTTCTTGCTGATTAGTGAGCACAATAAGCATTATGAACATGATGCTCATGTTCTTCTTCGTACAATTCTTCGTGATGCTCGTCAATCTCTTCTAGATGTTCTTGATATTCTTTCCAGTGATGCTCAGCGCGTTTTTCATGCCACCCTGAATTTTCTTCATGTAACTCCGCTTTATGATATTCAAAGCGATGTAAATGATAGTCGGCTTCTTGTTGATGATGGGCTAAACGCTGTGAATGCCAGCCTGAATGAAGACCCGCTTGTGCCTGCATTGCAGGAAGTAAAAACGCCACACTGAGTGCGGTAGTTGCAATCCATTTTATTTTCATAATCAATTCCATTTTAATTATTTTTTATTGAAGTCACTGGATATGCTTGATTGCAGTGATCCAGCTATTTGTACATATTATTTTGTTTCTATTGTGATATCGGCGACAAACATCCATTTTTACCTCAACCGAGAATCCAAATTAATATCAGAAACGACTCTTCTGTTTCCCTACAGAGTTATTGTTTCTTAAAAAGATTGAGCCTAATAAAAATGGAAATACTGCATATCTTCCTATCAAAGGAAGTATTGAGCGGATGAACGCCCTTGACTACCACATAAGATCATCAGGAATTTGGTAATCGGCATAAGGATCTTCTTCATCCTTACTTTCCTCTTGTTGCATATTATTATTAATTAATACAATCACAGAGGTGTCTCGTTCTTGAATTTTTTCCGCTGCTTGTTTAGGAATCAAGTGATATTCATCCCCTAATTTAGCAATCGCAAGAATTGCCCGACTGATCAAATCGTGATTTTTTTGTGACACATAAATCGTTTTAATTTTATTTTGATCAGTAAAGTTATAGCCAATTACCTGCTTATTATTGGATCTTTTTACACTGTTTAGCTCAATAATTTGTCGAATTTGTGCGGTAATGCCTTTTTGTTCAAGGGCTTTTTTACGTTCTGCGTTCAACTCCTGACTTTTACGTTTTTGTTCTTCTCTGGCTTGTTGAGCTAACGTCGCTGCTTTATTTTCAATCGTTTGCTGATTCTGTTTGCTCTTTTTAATTGCTTGGTATTTTTGCGCTCTAATTTTCTTGGCTTTATTTTTATTAATTAGACCTTTGCCTAATAATTGATCTTGTAATGATGCCATTACGCCTCCTAGTAAGTCCTTGATAGGGTGTATGTCTGATATTCTTATCTAAATTTTCAGAAAATATGATAGCATAAGCACCCCAATATTAAGGAATGTCTAGCCATATTGAACGGCTGTAATAGCATTCTTCTTTAAGCCTACTATTCTCATTAAGAACTAGCCCTACTTAAGCACAATTCCAGATAAAGAGTGCTTCAAACCCAAAGGATTGAAAGCGAGGCAATATGTCAATCGAAACTATTAAGATCGTCCCTTTTGATGATCAAAGACCCGGTACATCGGGTTTACGAAAAAGCGTTAAAAGATTCCAAATACCGCATTACCTAGCGGCTTTTGTGCAATCTATTTTTAATACTGTGGAGGATTTACAAGGAGCAACCCTCGTACTAGGAGGGGATGGTCGTTTTTATAATCGAGAAGCGATTAAAATTATTTTAAGAATAGCGGCTGCCAATGGCGTTAAAAAAATACTCTTAGGACAAAGTGGCATTCTTTCCACCCCTGCGGTATCACATTTAATTCGGAAGTATTACGCCTTAGGCGGCATTATTTTATCGGCGAGTCATAACCCCGGTGGCCCTGAAGGTGATTTTGGTATTAAGTTTAATACCACACAAGGTGAACCCGCACCTGAGCATATTACTGAACGTATCTATCAAAATTCACGGATTATTGATCATTATAAAATTGCACCTTTACAAGCGATTGCAATGGATAAAATAGGTGAATTTTCGATAGAAAATATGCAGGTAGAAATTATTGACTCTGTCAGTGATTATGCTGACTATATGGAAACCTTATTCGATTTCACCGCTATTAGGAATTTACTCACACAGGGTGACTTTAAGATGCTCTTTGATGCCATGAATGCGGTAACGGGTCCCTATGCCAAAGAAATCTTTCAAAACCGTTTAGGGGCAGCAAGAAATGCACTGATGCGTCAACATCCTCTGGCTAATTTTGGAGGCTGTCACCCCGATCCCAATCAAGCGCATGCCAAAGAATTGATGCAACGTTTATATTCTCCTACAGGTCCTAATTTTGGGGCAGCATCGGATGGCGATGGGGATCGTAATATGATTCTGGGTAATTACTTTTTCGTAACCCCCAGCGATAGTTTAGCCATTATGGCGGCCAATGCTAGCTTGATTCTGGGTTATCGCGAAGGAATAAAAGGGGTCGCACGTTCTATGCCCACCAGTCAGGCGGTTGATCGGGTGGCAGAACAGCTTAATATTGCTTGTTATGAAACCCCCACAGGTTGGAAATTCTTTGCCAATTTACTCGATGATCAGCGAATTAGTTTGTGTGGAGAAGAAAGTTTTGGCACAGGCTCTGACCATATTCGAGAAAAAGATGGTTTATGGGCTATTTTGTTTTGGCTTAATTTACTCGCGATTAAACAGGATTCAGTCGAAAATATCGTGCGAGCACATTGGGCGAAATATGGGCGAAATTATTATACACGGCATGATTATGAAAACATTAATAGCGATGCCGCCAATGAACTGATGCAAGCATTGCGAGAAAAAACTCATTATTTAGTTGGACACCGTCTTTCTGGGCAGAAAATTGTTACCGCAGATGACTTTTCCTATCGTGATAGTGTTGATGATTCTTACACGGAACAACAGGGCATTAGAATTATCTTTGAAAATGATTCTCGTATTATCTTTCGTCTATCGGGTACAGGAACAAAGGGAGCAACTTTACGGGTATATATTGAACGCTATGAAGCTAATGTACAAAAACATGATTTAGATACTCAAAAAACTTTAAAAACCTTGATTGCAATTGCCAATGTCATTGCTAAAATTTCAGAATACACGGGTAAAAAACGGGCGGATGTTATTACCTAATGTAGGTCAAATTAGCGGCTAATTTTAACGATCCTGTTGCACTGATTAAAAACGCCAATTGATATGACTGGATATTTGGTAAAAATTTTCATTTGAAGATAATCTTGAGGTTTGATAACGGCCTATATTGGCAGAAAGCTCTAGATCCATTGACTTTTTAAGCGGTTTAATAAGACGAATATGAGCCATATTATACTGTGCATCAGATTTGTTTTGTTGCAATGGATTAGGTGCCTCTGCTACTTTTTTAGGTTCATTTTTTCGTTTAAAAGAAGGGTATTGATTGGATTGCCACTGAAGTCCCACTGTGCCGTTAAAAGAACCTAATGACCATTGACGATATTCCAAACCTGCATTTAACCCTTGAAAGTTTCGTTGCTTATCATCAGCATTATTGTGTATAAAACCTGTATAGACTGCCCAATAAGGCATTCCATTATAATGCTGAAAGTAGTAATGAAATTTTAATTCTGTACGCTGAATTTTATAGCGATCTGAAATGTGTTTACGGTGTTTTTCTTGGCGTAATCTAATATTGATATCCAAACCTGCATTATTATCTTGCAAATAACCCAGCGTATTTTCTAATTGGACTGCGGTATAACTACTCACGGCGAGCGGTTCACTTTCATAATACTGTAGCAAGACACTAGAACGCATTAACCAATAGCGTGAAAAGGCTTTTAATTGACTGGCTCTGAGGGTAATTTGTTGAATATCACCTGTATTATCAAGACCTTTATTATAAGAAAACTGCGCCGATAAATTATATCCCCCTGTATAATCAAGTGATTGTTTTGATAGAGAAAAGTTACTGATAATCGCTTGACGTTTTAAGGATGAATTATTTTCATCAACATCGTCTATATTCTCCTGAAGTTCTAGATTATTTGTCTGGCTAAGACCAATAGAAAATTGTGTACTCACTTCAGCCCAACTGACACTCGAATAGCATAAAACGCTGTAAAGAAAAATTTGTTTAGATAATTGTTTAAATATCATGGTGGATTTTACATACCTTGCATCTTTTGCTCATTAGGTTGGTTAAGCCTTTGTTCCATCATAGATGACATTTCAGCCATACTTTTTTGACTATAATTTGGCATCATCCCCCCCCCACGTTGTTGAAATTCATTGAAACGTTGCATCATCATATTTTGTTTTTCAGCCGACATTTCTTTAAAATGATGGCGAGTCTGCATAATCTTTTGATGCTCTTGTTGTGAAAGTTGCTGAAAATAACGATAACTTTGCTGCATATTCAAACGCTGTTGTGATGACATACTTTGCCAGCGTTGAAAACGTTGCCATAGTTTATAACGTTGTGAGTCTGAATAATTTAACCAACGCTCACCCTGATTAATTAATTGCAGCCGTTTTGATCGCGTTTGTTGCATCCAGTCATGCTTATACTCCGCTAATAAAATTTGCATTTCAGCGGATAATTGTTGCCAATGTATATCTGTATTATTTTTCACATTATCGTTCGCACTAATACTGGATAATAAAATATAAGCCAATATTAAAGCGGCTAGCATTTTATTCATTACTTATTTCTCCTTCTATCAGGATTATTTCTTGATTTTCATCGCTAGAAATTGATTCCTGTACAACCGCATTAATAGCCTCTTTAGGCACTCTTTGCTGTTGTATAAAAACAATAAATTGTTCAAATTCTTGATCATCGAAACCTTCTAATAACGGCAATTGTTCTAAAAACCCTTTTGGCAAGGTTGCGGGAGGTGCATCACTGGCGAGAACGAAACTGATTAACCCTAGCAGCAGCCAAGAGGGATTGATCTTGACACTTTGCGATGTGATCGTGTTGAGAAAGCCAAACATAAAAATCCATATTTTCCAATAATTCCAACGGGACTTGAGTATCTTTAACCCATGTCGGTATTTTATTTGCTACCAGCACATTATCAGGGATATTCGGTGATTTTTCTTGAATATTTTGATATTCAAATAAGGTATTGATAAGGACACTGAGCATCAATAAGCTACTCAATATCAATATAGGCAATGGCTTTATAAGCGTCTGAATAAGAGTAGAATGGAGCGAAAATAACGGACGTGTTGAACCTAATTGAAGAGCTTTCTGGCTTATCTCATTTAAACGTTGTTGGTGCTTTTGACTTAAACGGGCTTCTATTTGATCAAGATTTTTATCAAAATGTTGCTTCAATGGTTTAGATTTATTTTTATAATTCATTCTATCCACTCTCCTAAACTCACTTTTAGAGACTGCATAGCGCGAGATAAGTGTGTTTTTACACTGCCACTAGAACATGCCATGATTTCGGCTGTTTCAAGGGTACTCATGCCTTGCCACTGTCGTAATAAATAGGCTTCTTGTTGACGTTTTGGCAATCTTTTAAAGGCATATTCAAATTCATCTGCAAGACAATCTGCTCGATACTGTGATTCAACATCGCTAAATAAACCTTGAGTTTCATCAATTTGAGCAGGTTTTTTATGCTCGGATTGGTCAGCATTTAGTTGGGAAAAAGGAATAATTGCACATAAACGATTTCTCCAACGTTGTTTACGTTGAAAATCAATAATACGACGTTTTAATATTTTATAACAAAGGTTCAGCCAAGCTTCCTCATTGTAGTTTGATGCCACTTTTACAAATCCAATCATGGTTTCTTGTAATACATCTAAAGCCTGATCTTCATTTTTCAAACTAAATACCGCAAATACCAGTAGTTTAGAACGGTATTTAGTTAAAAAATAATCTAGCTTTTTATTTTTCTCCCAAGAATTTGTCATAAAAACAAAAACTATCTCCAAAATTTTCAAAAATATTTTTTGAGTGGCTCTCCTCACTATAGCATCTAAGATTTCCTTAATTCTTGATTCTATCGTTAGTAAAGATTGTAAGCTAATTTTTTAATCAAATAATACGAGCATATATTATGTCACAATCTTGTAACAATAGTTGTTCATCACAAAATCAAATAGAAACTAAATCAGATATAGATACCGTTAACAGTCTTGATTTTACAGAGGGTTGGGTGAGTGAATTTTCTGTTCCCAAAATGGATTGCCCTTCAGAAGAAGGTATGATACGAATGGCTTTCTCTAGTCTTGAGCCAAAAGTATTCTTAAGCTTTGACATTCCTAATCGTTTTGTAACCATCTATCATGCTGATAACCTTGATGAAGTAACTCTACGTATTGAGTCACTCAATTATGGTGCTGTATTAAATAATACCCAAAAAATCTCTGCCCGTGAAATAAAACAAGCACAACAATCATCGTCAAAAAATGATAGAGATGAAGCCATAACTTTAAAATGGTTATTGGCTATTAATGGCTTCATGTTTTTTATTGAATTAGCCGTTGGTTTGTACGCCCAATCAACAGGGTTAATAGCAGATGCATTAGATATGTTTGCCGATGCAGCCGTTTATGCTTTGGCTCTTTTAGTGGTTGGTAAAAGTGTGCAATTAAAACTACGGGCTGCACATATTTCAGGTTGGTTGCAACTTATTTTAGCTTTATCTGTTCTGTCTGAAGTAATTCGGCGATTTATGTATGGCAGTGAACCTATATCTCTATTAATGATGGGTATAGGATCTCTTGCACTGATAGCTAATATTATCTGCTTGATGCTTATTTATAAAAATAAAGACAATGGCGCTCATATGAAAGCCTCTTGGATTTTCTCTGCCAATGATGTAATTGCCAATACTGGGGTTATTATTGCGGGAGGGCTTGTTTTAGTAACAGGTTCAGCGTTACCTGACTTAATTATTGGTTTTATTATCGGTCTCATTGTTTTAAGTGGTGCATGGAGAATTTTAATACTTAAATAGACAATACTAGGCATCAAAAACCTGAACTAATCATTTGGTATGAAAGCTCGAATTAAAGCCATTGTTTTCTCACCTTCGGGATACCTTGCCCCAGTTTAGGGAGAGCTTGCCCCAGTCTAGGGGGGAGCTTGCCCCAGTCTAGGGAGAGCTTGCCCCAGTCTAGGGAGAGTTTGCCCCAGTCTAGGGAGAGTTTGCCCCAGTTTAGGGAAAACCTACCCTCACTTGGGGCATTCAACCCCCAATACTGCCCCAGTTCAGGGTACACAAGAACAATTAAACAATATTACAAAAAAACAACAACAAAACAAAAACATAGCATTTTTGATTTTTTGCAGTGGGGGGCTTGTATTTCAATTAAAAAGCTGTCAAAGTAAAAAAGGAATCAGGGCAGAAAAGCCCCAATTGACCAAAAAGTTAATGGCTCTGTGGTTGTTGTATCTACCAACAAACTGAAGAGCGTTCCATGTTCACCAATCCACTACTAAATGGAGATTGATTTATGTCTACAACATCATATATACCCGCCTGTTCGGCTACTCAAAGCCCCGACGAACTCGGCGTTCAACTGGGTTACATCATCGGCAATAAGCTTCAATTTGCGGGTGAGCAATCTAAAATCATTTACGATCTTTGCTTAAAACAAGTTTCGGCTTGTCAATTATCAGCGCGCTGCATTCGGCTTTTTAACACCATTCTCAACCAAACGATCGGTTATCAAAAACGTGAAGATCACGCCACGACCACCCGTTTACAAGAACTGACCAAGATTCGACATGATCATATTGGTGAAGCGATTCGTTTCTTATCCCATGCGAATATTATTCAATGGCGACAAGGGGGGAAATACAATAATTATCTATCAGTTAATTTTCACTTTTCCTCATGGTTTCAAAAAGATCCCGCGCAACGCATCACAAACAATGATCCCAGCATCTTATTACCTGAACATTATAAAAAACCCATTGATGAAGGCTTTGGCGCTGATTTTTTAGAAGATGATAGCAATGATGATCCAGTATCAAAAACATTATCTCAGACGAATCAAACCACTGAAATTCAAACGAAAGTCACTGACACTCAGCATAAAAATCAACACAGTATTGATAAAAAAGCCATTGTACAAATCATTGAAGAAGTGCTTGAACAACATCACAATAAGCAATTCAATATGGCGACAGAAATTACACCTGAATCTGAAAAAATAACGTCAACAGAAGCTCAAACAGAAATAGTATCTGAATTAGAAAAACCACCAAAATCAATAGAAACGGAAACACAAGCAACCGCAGAAAGCATTGTTAACAGTAAAGAATATCAACAATTAAAACAGCAATTTGAACAACAATCAGAGCAGCTTCAACAAAAAGTTAATGATTTAACTGAGATTAAAAATAACCAGACTGATGATTTATCACAATTTAAAAGTAATCAAGAAATCTTAGAACAACAACTGCTTGAACATCATGCTTATAAACAAACCCAAGCGACTACGATTAAAAATAATGAACAAACCATTGCAGATTTAGAACAAGAAAATCAGAATTTACACGCTAAAAATGGCAATCAACACTTAAAGGATTCTATTCATCAAGCGGTTTCAAGTAGTACTCACTCCACAGCACAATTTGCGAATCTAAATTATCCACCACAATTGACTAAAGAGGAGCGTTTTAGTGTACAAAAATTGGTGAGTAAAGCGGGTAGCCGTGAGCAAGATATTCTCGATTTACTCAAAATTCGTCTCACTAATAGTATTGATCCCCTTAAGAATCGCCTCTCTTATTTTGCCAGTTTAATCAACCGACACCGCAAGGGTGAATTAGATTTTAGTGCCTTGGAATCCTTTCAAAGTCCTGAGGATATGGAAACGCGAAAAGCCATCTATGCAGGCTTAAATAAGCTAGTAGATAGGTATAGTAATTATCATTACAAACGCGTCCATTATCGAAACTTGCTAGAAGCGGATTATTCACAATATAACCAAGATTATTACAACGAATTCAATAATAAAGCCCATGCAGTCTATGATGAAGTGTGTACTTATGTTGAAAAATATCAACTGGATGACAAAATTATTAAAAATATAAGCAGGTGGTAATTCAATCTAACGGCTTAGCCATCCAAAATTTTTGCTGTTCAATGCGTTTTGATACGGTGTGTATCTCAGCGGCATGATTGGGAAATACAATCTGTATTTCACCGACTTGACTGGTGTTTAAGCGAGCAATATTAAGCTTATGATAACGAAACAGTATTTTCTCGTGTGGAAAATTAAAACGGTTGCGATAACCTGCGGAGATAATAGCTAATTTAGGTTGAACAGCGGCAATAAAGGGCCATGCTGATGATGTCTTACTGCCGTGATGTGGCACTAATAGAACATCTGCCTTTAACAGCTGGCGATTTTGTTTTAATAAGGCATATTCTGCCTTTCGTTCTATATCAGCAACTAATAACAGGCTGTGATAATGATTAGACACTTTGATCACACAGGAACGATTATTTTTACTCAGGGATGCTTGGCTTTTATTCGGGCTTAATACCTCAAATTTTACCTGATCCCAAATCCATGTTTGCCCTGTTTGACAAACGTGTGAAGCTCTATTGTGAATTGTTAGCCTTTCATTACTGATCAATTCAACCACGGGTATGGTTTGCAAAATGGCATTAGCCCCGCCACTGTGATCTTTATCAGCATGAGAAATGACTAATTTATCAATCGCGCGAATTTGTTGTGATTGCAGATACGGTAAAACTACCATTGACCCCATATCAAATTGATCAGAGTAATAATCGCCTGTATCAAAGACCATGACATGATTTTGTGTCTGTAAAACGGTGGCTAAGCCTTGTCCTACATCCAATACAGTGAGCTTAAATTCACCTTCTAAGGGCTTTTTTGGGGTGAGTAAAAATAAGGGTGCAATAAAAATAACCCCTAAATAACGTCCCACCATGCCTCGGGGTAAAGCGAGTATAAACACACCAATAATCGCGAGCAGAATAAGCGCAATAGGTATCGCTGCAAAGTGAATCACACTGTTTGAAAATTCACTGAGAAAACCTAAATAGCCTAATAGTTTATCCAAGCCCCAACTGGAAAAGGCAAAACAATAGTCACTCAATAAGGGAGAAACAGATAGTAATAAAATACCTAATAATAAACTTGGTGCAACAATCAATGTTACCCAAGGGATTGCAACTAAATTGGCAATAGGTGAGATTAATGAGGCACTGGAAAAAAACATGGCAGTGATTGGAATCATGCCCAATGATAAAAAGAGCTGTAAGGATAAAAAGCGATAACGTCGTGCCATTGGAGTCATTTTATGTTTCTGTCCAAGCAGATAAAAAATGAGTCCCACAGCAAAAAAAGATAACCAAAAGCCTTCTGATAAACCTGCTAGTGGATCAATCAGCAAGACAGAAAATACCGTAATAGCGAGCAAATAGCTCAAGGGGACTTTTTGTTTTAATAACAGACTGGAAAGACCTAATAACACCATAATTAAAGCGCGTTGCGTCGGAATCGTAAAACCTGCTAATAAAGCATAAGCCGTTGCAAAGACTGCACCTAATACTAATACGGCAATTTTTAGGGGTAAACGGACATAAAGTGCGGGAAATAGTAGCCAAATAACACTAATGGGTAATAGAGCAAAACCCGCAATCATGCCAATATGCAGCCCAGAAATGGCAATTAGATGACTTGTGCCTGTGTTTCTGAAAATTTCCCAATGTTGTGGCTCAATATCATCGCGTATGGCTAAGGATAAAGCAGAAATTAAGGCGGCTTTATCGGGGTCACTCACATGGGTTTGAATGGCTTGATGAATCGTTTCACGGATAGCATTTAACTGCCACGCTTGACGCGTAGCAAGACGTTGATTGTGTTCAGAAGTGCGTACATAGCCTGTTGCAGTAATGCCTTGATGGAATAACCAGCGTTCATAATCTGAACTGCCTGAGTTAATAAAGCTATGTGGACGTTTTAGCTTTATTTGCAATTGCCAACGCTCACCGCTGTGTAGGGGCGTATTGGTGTGATACCACGCTAACTTGACTTTACCCTGAAAATTCAGGGGAATATTCGCTTGATCAGCTAACGCGCTGTGTTCGATATTCAAATAGAAACGTGCTGTTCCTGCACTGTGATGAGGGATATTGGTAATCGTGCCGATTACCTGAAGTTTTTTCCCTTCCAGTTGCGTCGGTATTCTTTCATTTAGGTGGGAATGAGCTATAAATAAACTATAGAAAAAGCCCAATAATAGCGCGCATATCAGGCGAATAACGGGTTTCTTCCAGAATTTCCACAATCCAACAATCAGCAAGATTACAATAAACTGGAATTTTAGTGAGGGCAGCGTTGAAAATAAAAAAAGACTGCTTGTTCCTGCTAAAAATCCAAGAGAAAGACTATACATGGCTTAGAGAAAATGGACACTTTTAAAGATTTTACTGCTAAATGGGACATCGTTGCATATGCCTAGAAAATTTTTCAAAAAAATATCCCCCAGTGCTAACACTATAAAGAAACAAAAAAGTTTAAACTTTTTAGGTAAAGCATTACATTCACCCGTATTGTGGCATTTAAATCGTCGCTCGGTGTCACTCGCTTTTGCGATTGGTCTATTTATGATGTGGGTACCTTTCCCACCTCAAATGCTTTTTGCTGCCTTAACCGCTATGTTCTTCCGTGCTAATGTACCTATTTCTATTGCTTTAGTTTGGGTTACCAACCCACTGACTATTCCCCCCATGTTCTATTTTGCCTATTTAATGGGTGCAAAAATACTGGATCATGAATCAATCGAAATGGAATTTGAATTAAGCCTCGATTGGTTTTTAAACAACTTATCGCAATCATGGGAGCCTTTTTTACTGGGCTGTCTATTAGTTGCCATACTTTCCTCTTTAGCAGGTTATTTCTGCATACAGATCATTTGGCGATTACACATTATCCGTGAGTGGAAGATCAGAAAACGAAAACGTCGTTTAAAGAAACGCGCCAAGAAATAGCCCGAGCAGCCTATTTAATGATAATAACGCGTTAACCACGAGAGGGGGCGAAGGCATTTTTTAAATACTGAAGCATTGAAATCAGTGTTAATAATGTCGCAAAGGCTAAAAATACCAAACCAATCTCTCGCAATGGAATTCCTAGCAAAGTATTGTTATATAATAACAAAATCAGTGAGGTGATTTGTGCTGTGGTTTTTAGTTTGCCAATATAAGCGACCGCGACTTTACCACGTTGACCTGTTTCTGCCATCCATTCCCGTAGTGAAGAAATAATGATTTCTCGACCAATGATAATACTCGCAGCGAGCGTAATCCATACATCCGCTTCGCGTTCGACCACTAATAATAAGGCAGCAATCACAATTAACTTGTCGGCAACAGGATCTAAAAAAGCCCCAAAACGCGATTCTAGCCCGAGTTTACGTGCATAATAACCATCCGCCCAGTCGGTTATACCTGCTAATGCAAATACGCTCGCAGCCGCCAATGCAGCCCATTCATACTCAAGATAAAAACAAAACATCATCAAAGGAATCAGGGCAATTCGTAGCAACGTTAATAGTGTGGGAAAGTTTAGTGTGATCATTCGGTATCATATCCATCTATCGTTAAACAGCTTGCAAGCAAGAAACTTTTCTTTTGGATCAAAACGCGCTTAGCCTAAAGCTTGTGAGTCTTTATCGCAATATGCAGCTTAGAATAAGATTGTTATTCAACCATTGTGTTTTTTTGAGAATTTTGTATCCTTGCTACTAGCTCACTTAAGTAAATCACTCATTCACTTTACTATTATCGCGTTCAGATACTATGCCCAGTCATTCCATCAAGCCTTTATCACCTCACTTAATTAACCAAATCGCAGCAGGAGAGGTGGTTGATCGCCCTGCATCAGTGGTGAAAGAATTACTCGAAAATTCACTGGATGCTGAAGCCGATCAAATTTCGGTAGAAATTGAGAGTGGTGGCGTCAAACGTATTCGGATTCGTGATAATGGTATGGGCATTGCTAAAGATGAATTGAGTCTTGCTTTAAGTCGCCATGCCACCAGTAAGATTAGTAATTTACATGACTTAGAAAATATTCATAGCTTAGGCTTTCGAGGTGAAGCCTTACCTAGTATTGCCTCTATTTCTCGTTTAAAGCTCAGTAGCTGTCAAGAAAATAGCGCACAAGGTTGGTGTTTATACGGTGATGGACAAGAGACCTTTGATGAAGTCGAACCGATAGCCCACCCGAAAGGGACCAGCTTAGATATTAAAGATTTATTTTTTAATGTACCTGCTCGACGTAAATTCTTAAAGACAGAAAAAACTGAGTTTCGACATATTGAAGATGTGGTCAAAAAGATGGCATTAAGCCGTTTTAACACACAGTTTTCCTTACAGCATAATGGGCGTAATATTTTAAATTTACGGGCAGCCAATGATGAAGAAAGCTCCAATGCGCGTATCGCGGCGATTTGTGGCAAAGGTTTTAGTGAAAACTGTTTTTATTTTGAGCATGAAGCTGAAGGTCTACGTTTATGGGGTTGGTTAGGTTTGCCGACCTTTTCTCGCGCTCAAACTGATTTACAGTATTTTTTCGTTAATGGACGCGTGATTCGAGATCGAGTCGTTTCCCATGCAATAAAACAGGCTTACCAAGATGTTTTATATCAAGGTCGTCAACCGACTTATGTCTTATTTTTTGAAATTGATCCCGTACGAGTCGATGTCAATGCCCACCCCAGCAAACATGAAGTACGTTTTCGAGAGTCAGGGCATATACATCGTTTTTTACAAAAAACCGTCGAAAAAATCTTAGCTGAATTACGTCCTGAAGATAGTTTAAAAACGGATAAGGCTAAGCTGCACGTCGTCAATAATCAAACTACCCCCCTAACAGCCGATTTAAATCCGCCTTTACCTAAACCTATTTTTTCCAATACCCAACAAAATTTAGGTTTATCAGTTAAAGAGAGTATGAGTTCTTATAAACAATTGCATCAGGGTTCTCCTAGTACAGATAAAGCCATGCAAGCCCTTCTCGCTAAACAGGGTATTAGTGAAAATATCCCCATCAATAATTATAATGAACTCGACTCAAAAGAAAAAATCGCAGAAAAAACGGCTGTAGATAATAATCCCTTTGCTCATTATGCGAAAAGCCCAACGCTAGCGAAAAACTCAATGCCCGTACAGTTGCCTGAATACGAGACATTAAAACCTGAAGAAAAAAGTTTTTCATTGTTACCTGACGATGCAGAAACAGGTGAAGTACCCCCTTTAGGCTTTGCAGTGGCACAAATTCAAGGGGTATTTATTCTTGCTGAAAACACTGAAGGCTTAATTATTGTCGATATGCACGCCGCGCATGAACGTATTTGTTACGAATATTTAAAACGCAGTATGGCAGAAGATAATATTCGTTCGCAGCCTTTATTAATTCCCGTATCTTTTAGTGTCACGCCACAAGAAGCTGATTCTGCTGAACAGTATCAATCAATTTTCAAAAATCTAGGCTTTAATCTCGATCGTTTAGGTAATGATAAATTGGTTATTCGAGCTGTACCAAGTTTATTAAAAGACAGTAATGTCACAACATTGGTGAGTGATGTACTAGCAGATTTGCTTATGTATGGTAGTAGTGAACGCATTCAAACCGAAATCAATGCAATTTTATCAACCATTGCTTGTCATCATTCAGTCCGTGCCAATCGACAATTATCATTACCTGAAATGAATGATTTATTACGCGATATGGAACGCACTGATTACAGTGGGCAATGTAATCACGGTCGTCCGACGTGGACACAATTAACGATGTCACAACTGGATAAGCTCTTTATGCGGGGGCAGTAATCGTAATATTACCTAACATCAAATTAATGCAAAAAATGGATCACTGCTGTGAATAGCCAATATCAAAAGTACGACACAAATAACAACCTTCTCCCGCCTGCTATTTTTATAATGGGTCCAACTGCATCAGGTAAAACCGATTTAGCCATTGAATTACGGCAAAATTTCCCCGTGGAATTAATCAGCGTTGATTCTGCGTTGATTTATCGAGGTATGGATATTGGTACAGCCAAACCCGATGCAGCGATACTGGAAGCCGCACCTCACTGCCTAATTGATATTCGGGACCCCAGTGAAATCTATTCCGTCGCACAGTTTCGGGATGATGCCCTTGTAGAAATGCAAAGGATTCATGAAACAGGACGCATTCCTGTGTTAGTCGGTGGGACTATGTTATATTACCGTGCGTTACAATATGGCTTAGCTAAACTTCCAAATGCTGATCCTGTCATTCGCCAAGCCTTATTAGAAGAGTCAAAGCAAATTACATGGAAAGGTTTACATCAACGCCTCGCGCAATGTGATCCACAATCAGCAGAACGAATTCATGTGAATGATGCACAAAGAATTCAACGGGCTTTAGAAGTTTACGAAATTACGGGGATTCCCCTAAGTCAACATCATCAAGATGCAAAACAAAATGCTTGTCCCTATAATCTTTTAAAAATAGGGCTACTTCCCGAGGAACGGTCATGGTTACATGAACGAATAGCACGGCGTTTTCAAATTATGTTGGAACAGGGCTTTCTAGATGAAGTCGAAAGATTATATGAAAGGGGCAATTTAAGCATTGATCTTCCTGCGATCCGTGCAGTCGGTTATCGACAAGCATGGGAATATATCAGTGGTAATATAGACTTTAATACGATGCAGGAACGTGCTATCGTCGCAACTAGGCAGCTTGCGAAGCGTCAAATAACATGGCTACGTTCAGAAAAAGAATTAAATGTCTTCAATGCACAAAATAGCAACCTTTCATCCATCAATCAGCGAGTAGACGCGTTTTTATCTTCTCAACGTTAATGGATAATGATTTACATAAAGAACTTAAACAAAAACTTACAGAAGAACATACTGGAGAACGTCATATGTCTAAAGGGCACACATTACAAGAACCCTTTCTAAACGCACTGAGAAAGGAAAGGATTCCCGTCTCAATTTACCTTGTCAATGGAATTAAACTACAAGGTCAGGTTGAGTCATTTGATCAATTTGTTATATTACTGGGCAACACAGTCAGCCAACTGGTTTATAAGCATGCAGTTTCTACGATCGTTCCATCACGACCGATTAAACTCAATATTTCAACCGAAGAGTAAGCAGCTTGGAATTATTTGAGCGTCCCCAACAGGGCGATTTGGCTGTTTTAGTACAAATCAAGTTTAGTTCTCGATTAAAGCAAAACAGCTTAGGCTCAGATGCAACATACGATAAACACGAGTTTATCGAATTGGTTCATTCCGCAGGTGCAAGTGATGTTGCATTTGTGACAGGTTCTCGCCAACGCCCTGATTCCCGACTCTTTGTCGGTCAGGGAAAAGCGGAAGAAATTCACCAGTTAACCCGCCTCCATAATGCAGATGTGGTGATTTTTGATCACTCACTTTCTCCTGCACAAGAACGCAACCTTGAAGAAGTTTTACAGTGCCGTGTTTTAGACCGTACGGGTTTAATCTTAGATATTTTTGCCCAACGCGCACGTTCACATGAAGGAAAATTGCAAGTTGAGTTAGCGCAATTGAAACATATGTCTACGCGTTTAATTCGAGGCTGGACACACTTGGAGCGGCAAAAAGGGGGTATTGGTTTACGCGGACCGGGTGAAACCCAATTAGAAACCGATCGTCGTTTGCTTAATGTTCGCATTAAACAAATTAATCGTCGTTTGGAAAAAGTACAAAATCAACGTGAGCAAGGACGACAGTCACGTAAAAGAGCGGAGATTCCTTCCGTTTCATTAGTCGGTTATACCAATGCAGGTAAATCCACTTTATTCAATCAAATTACCGATTCTAACGTTTATGTTGCAGATCAATTATTCGCAACATTAGATCCAACCCTAAGACGTTTAGATTTACCGAATCAACAAGCCGTTGTCTTAGCGGACACGGTCGGTTTTATTCGTGATTTACCGCATGATTTAGTCGCTGCCTTTCGTTCCACCTTGCAAGAAACTATTGAAGCAGATTTATTACTGCATGTCATTGACGTGAGTGATGATCAACGCGATTTATATCGCCAACAAGTTCAGTTAGTGTTACGAGAAATTGGTGCAGATAAAATCCCTCAAATTGAGGTGATGAATAAAATTGATCTCATTGATCAAATAGCACATTATGTCGATGCCGAGGCTGAAGAAAAATTAGTCGGGCGAGCTTATGTGTCTGCACAAGAGGATCAAGGTCTAGACTTACTTAAAGAACAACTGAGTCACTATTTTGCTGACCAACTTTTTGAAGGCGTATTATGCCTTAAACCTCAAATGGGTAAGCTACGGGCGACCTTATACCAAGAAGAAGCCATCCAAAAGGAAACGATTTCAGAAAAAGGCGAGTTTTTATTAAGTCTACGCATGCAGAAAAAACACTTGCAACGGGTATTAAATGCGGAAGGCATCGCACTGGATAGTCT
>WFRR01000123.1 GCA_015486375.1 Thiotrichaceae bacterium | reverse complement strand
TTTTAATCATAAAAAAATGTTGAAAGATAGAGTTTTATTTGAAAAAGATATAAGTAAAGCTAGAGAAATGCTTGATACTGAAAGCAAAGAGATGATTACTCCTTATTTAATGCAAAGAGATATATTGATTAAGGAAATATCAAAGCTGGAGCAGGTTAAAATATCCTATTCTAATAATATAAAACTGCGTAATAAGCATAAAGAAATTTATACTTCATACCAAAATATAGATAAATCTATTGATAAATTAAATGAAGAATTAAAAAAACTAAAAGAAAATTCACCTGATATAAATCATATCCTAGATACTTTAGGTATATTCTTAAATCTATATTTGAAATTAGTTAATCTACAAAATAGGTATGGTGTACAAATTAGTAAAGAAAGTTTTTTACCAGTATTCCGAGATAAAGATTACTATAATATTACATCGGGGGGGCTCCGCACAATCATTTCAATCGGTCACATGCTAGGAATACTAAATTTCTCTATTGACTATAATATCAACCATCCACGATTATTAATGATTGATACCGTTGGTAAATATCTAGGAAAAACAACAAAAGATGAATATCTTGTTGAGACAAATAGCAAGGAAGATGCCAAAGAAAGGTTATCAGACCCACATAAGTATGTGAAAATATATGAAAATATTATTAATGTGGTGAATAAAGCTAATGATAAAGGGTATCCGTGCCAAGTTATTTTAGTTGACAATGATGTTCCTAATACATTTCTGAATAACTATAAAAAATATATAATTGCACATTTCAGTCCATCAGATAAGGTGGCAAAACAATTAGGTTTGATTGATGATATTTAAGTATTAAGGACTAAACTATGAAAATAACATTAAAAAACTTCGGTATTGTCAAAGAATTTAAGTTTGACCTTGATAATAACTTCAATATGATATTTGGAGGAAATAATACGGGCAAGTCTTATATGATGTCAGCTATATATTTGATAATAAAGAATATAATGTCTTTGAGTACACCTGATATCTATGCCTCTTTTTACCGTTACCATGAAAATTTCTTGGAATTTTATGAAGATAATAAGGATATTTTTGATAAGAAAAGTAATATTAAATCTGAAGTTGAAAAAGGTTTTTCTATCATTTTAGAAGAAATATTTCTAACTGAACTCCAAGCATCATTATTAAACACATTTAGTTCTATTCCTAATTTAGAAAATAAACTATCAGGAGAGCGTCTAAGTATAGGGATAGAAACGCATCTTTTTTCTATCGCTATCGGTATAAGAAAAGAAGAATTATATATATCAAATATAAAATTAGTGGCAGAAAAGGTTTTTATAGATGAAACTACAGCATATAAAAATATAACAGTTAGGTTTAAAAACGGTAATAATTATATCCATATTAAAAATACTCATGATACACATGAAAAGTTAAAGGGTTTTATTTTAAGTTATATCACTCTAATGACAATGGAGTTACGAAATAAAATGAAAAATATTCATTACTTACCTGCTTCCCGATCAGGCTTATATCAAGCACTCAATGCCTTTAGTCCAATTATTGCTGAACTCTCTAAACATAGACGCTTTATAAATAAAAAAATTGAGTTGCCGAACCTTTCAGAACCCTTAAGTGATTATTTTTTAGAACTATCTACTATTCAGATTAGAGATAAACTTATCGATAATAAAATTACAAGAATCGCTTCTGAAATGGAAAATACGCTATTAAATGGAAAAATTAAATTTGATAATTATACAAAAAAATTAATGTTCGCACCGAATAATACGAATTTAAGGCTTGATTTATCCTATACTTCCTCAATGGTATCAGAGCTATCCCCTATTGTTTCTTATCTAAGGTATATCGTTAACTATTCAAATAAGAATGAAGATATGGCTAAAGAAGCAAAACCCCTTATTATTATTGAAGAACCCGAAGCCCATCTTCACCCTGATATACAAATCAAGTTATTAAAACTGTTTGCTGAACTAGCAAAATCAGATATTAAATTTATTATAACAACGCACAGTAACTATATATTTAATAAATTCAATAACTTAGTTATATCCAAAGATATTAATACCAATAAGTCAAGTGCCTCTTTATTTAAAGAAACACCGTTAGGCAGTGATGTAACTGATATGGAGTTAGATGAGTTTGGTATGGAAGATGAGAATTTTATCTATACCTCTGAAAGCCTTTACAATGAAAAAATGCAGTTAATCAAAGATATGAATTCATAGGTTGTTTATGTTTAGTAAAATTTATAACGATGAAGACTTATATCCAATCATATCAAATTACTGTAATGAAAATAATATCGAGATATGTCTTAGTGAATCACTTCAAGACAATGCCGATGATCAACTCATTATCTTAAAAGTTGATGAATATTATTCAAGTAAGAAAATGCATAATCCTCCGCCTGCGGTTGATTGTATTATTTTAGTAAAATGTGATAAAAAGCCTTGCTATGATTTATATTTAATTGAATTAAAATCGATAAATAGCCCTAGTGGGTTTAATAAAGAAAATATCGCACAGAAATTCAAAACGATCATTGATGACTTTCTTGGTAATAAATTCAGCCATATCTTTTCTAATGAAGAATACTGTAATTTTAATTGCTATTTTGTATCAGACCCTTATAGATGTAATAATCTTAACCAAGATGAATATGATAAGAAGATTCATAGTGAAGGGCTTAAATTAGATTATTTTAATTCAATTAAACCCTTTAGATTTAAAAATAAAGTAAGCTTTATACAATCTAAGCTGCCTAACCCTATGATTTCAAAGTGTTAAAAAATACCTTATTACTTACGTCCAATAAATTACCAAAATCAAATTCCATTGGGATGTTTTCTAAGAAAATCTTGCAGATAAAGCATCAATTTCCGCAGATATTGAAAATGTCTGGTGATTTCTGCAATATGATGATCAAAACTCATTTCTTTATGAATACTCATTGAAAAAACATCACGACTGGGACGATAACGTTGTTTTAGCTCTTCAAAGGCGGCTTCATATTCATTCAGTAAGTGCAAACCTTCATCAGGTTTCCAAAGATCAAAACGATACAGTGTATCAATCCAAACCTGCATTAATTGAGCGGGAAAACAGGGCGAATACTTAAAACAGATGCTTAATTTTGATAGAACACGTTCTAATTGCACATCCGCCGTTTCATTTGTTTGCGTTTCTGTCAGTGAATGGTTACTTCTTTCTGTCGCTTCCTTTTGATCATAACGGGATCGTTGATAGGGTGTATCCTCACGCTCAGTTTGTATACCTGAACCATTACATGCACCACATTCGATGCCCGAAAAGTTATAGTTCGTATCCATCCAACCGCCTCTATTTGAAGGTATATGCGGTATCTCTACAATTCCGCTTCCTTTACACACTGAACATATCATTGCGATGATCCTTAAATAATTACGGGTAGTTTCACTACTCAATAATAGGTAAGAACTGTAAATTAAAGACAATTTTTCTTGCTATACAGCTATTTTTTTATACATATTTTAAATATGTACTACCCGAAATATTATTAACATTGACAAATAGGACAGTAAAAGCTGGCACGTTGCCCTAATTTAATTTGTTTAATATCCGTATCACACTTTAGACAAGGTTGGTCTTTTCTTGCATAAACTTGTAGTTTTACCTGAAAATACCCCGCTTTACCTTGTGGATTGGCAAAGTCTTTTAGTGTTGTCCCGCCTTGTTCAATTGCCGCACTCAGTACGGTTTTAATACATTCCACCAGCGTTAGTATTTGTTTATAGGAGACTTGTCCAGCGGCACGAGTAGGATGAATTCCTGCCATAAAGAGGGCTTCACTGGCATAAATATTGCCAACACCGACCACATAATGGGCATTCATAATAAAGACTTTAATGCTGACGCGACGATTTTTAGCCTGCTGATAGAGGTAGTCCGCGTTAAAGGTTTCACTTAAAGGTTCGGGGGCAAGTTTGCAGATAAGTCGGTGTTCTTCAACCGCTTGATCCGTCCATAGCACACTACCAAAGCGTCGCGGATCACGTAAGCGTAGCACTTTCTGATTATCAAAAATAATATCAATATGATCGTGTTTTTCGGCTTCTGTGCCTTGATCGACAATGCGTAAACTGCCTGACATACCCAAATGAATCAGGCAAGTCCCCACATCCGTTTCTAAAAATAAATATTTAGCCCGTCGTTTGACTCGATGCACAATTTGACCTTGCATCGCTTGCAGACTATCGGGAATCGGCCAGCGTAATTTGGATTGACGCACAATGATCTGGCTTACTGTTTGTGCTTCAATAAAAGGGGTAATCCCCCGTTTGGTCGTTTCTACTTCAGGAAGTTCAGGCATAGGAAAAGGTCTGAGTGATATTAATTTTGCAGGTTCTCAAGCGTATCACTTAAGGCATTTGCCAGACTCTTAGGCGTGACTGGGTGAGTAATTAAGGCGCTGATCGGGAATAAAGGTACTAATTTTTCTACATATTGCGCTTCTTGTTTGGAAGCAATAATGACTAATTTTACTTGCGGTGTTTTCTGCTGCATATTGCGTAATACAACATCTAAATTGCTAATATTTGCGCCTGCATAGTTATTACTATAACCATAAAAAAATTCGGCTAAAACAATATCAGGAGTTGCCTTTTTAAGTTGCTGCATTAATTTTCGCAGTGATTTAATCGGCTGATGTTCAATCGCTAATTGTGAATAAACAGGAGCTAGCAGGGGGTGAGTCGGGGACTCAATATAGGAGTAAAGCCGTATTTTTTTCATTGAAAATAGTTATTTGGCTGTTTTAAGAATTTAGCCTCGATTATATTCAGTGCAATATTACACTGGATATAATGAGGTACATTTTACGGTTGAGTAACGGGCTTAGTGGTAAGGGTTACGCAAGACCATCGTATGGGCACGATCTGGACCAGTAGAAACAATATCAACAGGAGTTTCAAGTAGTTCAGCGATGCGATCTAGATAGATTTTTGCATTAGCAGGTAATTTATCATAATCGGTTTCGCCATAAGTCGATTCACTCCAACCAGCGACTTCTTCATAGATTGGCGTACATTGTGAAAACTTTTCTGTTGAGACAGGCGGTACAGTATAAATTTCACCGTCTAAATCATAGGCGGTACAGATTTTAATCGTCTCTAAACCATCTAAAACATCCAGTTTAGTGATACAAAGTCCTGTAATACTATTGATGTCCATTGAGCGACGCAATGAGACAATATCTAACCAACCACAACGACGTGAACGCCCTGTTGTTGCACCCAGCTCATTGCCTTTGACCGCTAGGTGTTGTCCGACATCATCAAATAATTCGGTTGGGAATGGACCACTACCGACTCGGGTTGTATACGCTTTGGTAATTCCAAGTACATAATCAAGGTATCTAGGCCCAACCCCTGATCCTGTACATGCACCCCCTGCGGTTGTATTCGAAGAAGTGACATAAGGATAAGTACCGTGATCAATATCCAGTAATGTGCCTTGTGCGCCTTCAAACATGACATTTTTACCTGCTTTACGTAGCTTGGCTAAATGGTTAGGAATATCTAAAACCATTGGGGCAAGCTGTTCTGCATGTTGCATCGCTTCATCATAAACGGCACTGGCATCAACCGTATCGGCTTTGAAATAATGCTTTAGCGCGAAGTTATGATATTCCAATACTTCATCTAATTTAGTTTTAAAGCGTTCGGGTTGCAGCATATCGGCAAGGCGGAAGCCACGACGAGAAATTTTGTCTTCATAGGCTGGACCAATACCTCGCCCTGTTGTGCCAATGGCTTTTTTGCCTCGGGCAACTTCACGAGCTGAGTCGAGTGCAACATGGTAAGGCAGGATAAGTTGGCACGCTTCTGAAAGTTTTAGGCGATCACGTACGGGAACACCTTCATCTTCTAACATTTCAACTTCTTTTAATAATGCTTCGGGTGAAAGTACCACACCGTTGCCAATCATACAGTCAAGCCCTTCACGCAGTACGCCTGATGGGACTAAATGCAAGACGGTTTTTTTATCACCAATGACCAGTGTATGTCCTGCATTGTGTCCGCCTTGAAAACGAACCACACCTGCGGCACCTTCGGTTAATAAATCAACCAGCTTACCCTTTCCCTCATCACCCCATTGTGTGCCGAGTACAACAACAAATTTACCCATAAGTCTTTTCTCTCAACTTTAAAACTAAATATTGACGACAGCCCAAGCGTCATCTTTTAAAACAATCTTGCGATTACAATTTAAGTGTTTGCAATCCTCATCTGTTTGTCCGTCTAATTGGCGAATAATAGCTTCGCCCTGATCACGGAGCCGCTTTATTAGTGTATTGAGAGCGGGATCAGAGTCGCAAGGTGCCAGTATGGGGCAGGGTGGTTCATATTGATAATTTCCCATATCGAGAAGCAAACCTAAGCTGGTACTAAAGCCTGTTGCTGCGCGCGCATTACCAAAGTGCTGACCAATATCATCATAACGTCCACCGCGTGCAACTTCACGCCCTGAGCGTGGTACATAGGCCGCATAGATAATGCCGGTGTGATAGCTATAACCACGTAATTCAGATAAATCAATATGTAAGGTAACCTGTGGCCAATTAGCTTGAATACGTTGACTCAGTGCAATTAAATAATCTAAAGCCTGTTTTACCTCTTGATTAGCATCCGCTAAAGCCAGTTTGGATTCTTCTAGCACAACACTATCACCGCTTAAACGGGGTAAAGCATTGAGCATTTTAGCTATTCTACTGGGTAAATTACGTTGTTTAATCCATGCTTCAATTTCAGGAATTGATTTACGTTCGAGCATATCAAAAAATTGAATTTCTTCTTTTTCTGATAAGTCTGCTTGTGCTGAAAGACCACGAAATACATCAACATGACCTACATCCAGTACAACATCTTCAATCCCTGCAAGGCTGAGTGTTTCCAGCATTAACGCAATGAGTTCATAATCACTGGCTAAACCTGAATGCCCAAACAGTTCAGCCCCGATTTGTAAGGGAGAACGAGAGCCTTCGAAGTGTTCGCTTTTAGTACGAAGGACAGAACCCGCATAGCAGAGACGATTGGGGTATTCCGATTTCAAACTGTGTGCATCAATACGGGCAACTTGTGGGGTAATATCCGCACGAATACCTAACTGTCGATCACTGAGTGAGTCACGCACTTTAAAGGTTTGTAAATCCAATAATGAACCAACACCTGCCCGTAAGGAATCCATGAATTCGACCAAAGGAGGCATGACTAAACGATAGCCCCAACGTTGGTAAGTATCCAGTAACTGCCGTCGCAAGATTTCTGTTGTTTCGGCTTCGTCGGGGAGTGCTTCACTAATCCCATCAGGAAGCACCCAGTAATTTTTTTCAGTCATAATGACTAGTATCCATTATTTGGTGGTGTCGTCGGATTAATGCTCACAGGGGTTGTTGGTGCAGTGACTCGTCGTTGAACCGTGTCCGAACCTTTAAAGTAATTAAAAAACTCTGAGTCAGGTTCTAAGACAATTACATCGTTACTTTGTCCCAATGATGTTCTATATGCACCTAAACTACGGTAAAACGCATAAAATTCAGGGTTTTTTTGATACGCATTGGCGTAGGTATTGGCCGCTTTAGAATCACCATCACCGCGTACTTTTTCTGCATCTCGATAGGCTTCAGCTTCGATAATAATCGCAGTACTATCCGCACTTGCACGGGTTGCTTCGGCTTTTTCTTTACCGCGTGAACGGAAATCCTGTGCGACCTGTTTACGTTCTGAGCGCATACGTTCAAATACGGAATCACTGACTGTATTAGGGAAATCAATTTGGCTGACGCGAACATCAACAATTTCAATTCCTAATTTCTTTGCATCAACACTGGATTTAGTTTTTAAACCCGCCATAATTGCACCCCGTTGTTCCGAAAGGGCTTCTTTAATAGTGCGACGACTGAATTCATTCCGTAAGCCGTCTTTCATAATTTGCTCAAGAAAACGCTGGGCTTCACTCATTCGTCCACCACCGGTGGAACGATAAAAAGTACCTGTATGAGCAATACGCCATTTGACAAAGAAATCAACAATCACATATTTCTTTTCACTGGTTAGAAAGCGTTCAGGTTTTGCATCAAGGGTCAAAATTTGATTGGAAAAGGTTTTTATCTGATTCACGTAAGGTATTTTAAAATGTATACCCGGTGGAATATCAGCCACAACGATTTCACGGAATTTGAACTTAAGCCCAGTCTCACGTTGATCAATCGTATAGACCGAACTCATGACGGCAACACCCACAATACCGAGTAAGGTCGGTAAGGAACTTTTAAAACTCATGTTATTGACCTCCTATCACACGAGGCTCACGACTTGAGCTGCGCTGGTTTGTTTTTAAACGCTGTAGTTCTGCAACTTTCTTAACGGCTGCGGCTTCAATTGCCTGTTGCATTTTTTCATTACTCATCGTATCGGAACTTTGGACTGCATTCTGGGTGTTAATCGGTAACATCATAATATTATTACCTGACTTCGCATCGATAATAACTTTTTGGGTTTTACCCAGCACTTCCTCAATCGTTTCTAAATACAAGCGTTGACGGGTAACTTCAGGGGCTTTTTGATATTCCACTAACAGTTTAGAAAAGCGATCCGCTTCACCTTCTGACTCAGCAATTAAGCGTTCTTTATAAGCTTTTGCTTCTTGCTCAATCCGTGCAGCACGTCCTCGGGCAGCAGGAATAACCTTCTTTTCATACGCCAGTGCTTCATTTTGATAACGATTTTGATCTTCTCGGGCGCGGTTAGCATCATCAAAAGCATCTTTAACTTCCTCGGGTGCTTCTGCATAGGTGAGATTGACCTTATTAATCACAATACCCACCTTGTAATTATCTAAAATATCTTGCATAACGGTACGGGTATCTTGAGCAATTTGTTCACGTCCATCTTTGATAATGGAGTCCATACTATTGCGTCCGACCACTTCACGAATCGCTGAACGCATCACTTGGTGTAAAGTACTACTGGTTTGACTGGCTACGTTTTGACTAGATACATTATCAGCATTAGCGACATTAAATAGGTATTGTTCAACATTGTTAATCTTGTACTGTACCGAGACGGCTAAATCGACAATATTTTCATCTTTTGTCAACATCACTTTACGTTCATTAGCTGTACGAGTAGAATCCACATCCACGACTTCAACCGTTTCAATCGGATAAGGTAAGTGCCAATGTAAACCTGCTTTACTTATCTCAGAAAAGGCACCAAAACGTAAAACTACGCCTCGCTCTCGTTCATCAATGGTATAAAAACCTGTCATTGCCCAAACAATAGCTGCGATGACAACTAATGTGATTAAACCATTTTTACCGCTTTTTTCATCTTTTTGTTTTGATCCACCAAAAAATCCAGCGACTTTATCAATTAAATCGTCCACACCCTTTGAGCTCTGATTTTTGTTCTTTCCATTCCAGGGGTCTTTGTCCCCACCCGGTTCATTCCAGGGCATAGTCGATACTCCATTGAGTTTATGGTAATAGCACTGATAGTAAGGCTAAATTACCTATTTTCAACTCGAAAGTTGTTTGTGTTTTGTTGAGATTGTATTCATCTCATCATGATGCCGCAATATCCTATCATGATAAATTTACATTGTTTAGAAAGTATCGGTATGTGGCTCGTTAAAAAATTTTACCCTATTCAACCGTTTTTCGTTAGAATAGCGGGTTTTTCGTGTTGGGTGAGTAGATATACCCTTCCATCACACAAAAGTTTTTAATAGTAATATTGAAAATATTCACCTAAATTTAGGCCATTAAATCAAAACTACTGGTTGATAAACAGTGTACATGGCCTTTTGCTTAATTTTTAGAGTACAGACATGACAGATTTAAGCCTCTACCGAAATATCGGTATCTTCGCACACGTTGACGCAGGTAAAACAACAACAACCGAACGGATATTGAGCCTTACAGGTAAAATTCATAAATTAGGTGAAGTACATGATGGTGAAGCAACAACCGACTTCATGGATCAGGAGCGTGAGCGTGGCATCACGATTCAATCTGCAGCAACAAGCTGTGTATGGGATGATCACCGTTTCAATATTATTGATACACCAGGACACGTTGATTTTACTATTGAAGTTTACCGTTCATTAAAAGTATTAGATGGTGGTGTCGGTGTATTCTGTGGTTCTGGTGGTGTAGAGCCTCAATCAGAAACTAACTGGCGTTATGCGAATGAATCTGCAGTAGCACGAATCATCTTTATCAATAAGCTTGATCGTATGGGTGCAGATATGTACCGCGTGGTCGATCAGATTAAAACGGTCTTAGGTGCAAACCCATTAGTGATGGTATTGCCGATTGGTACAGAAGATGAATTCACGGGTATGGTGGATATTCTGACTGAAAAGGCATGGGTCTGGACAGATTCTAGCGATCCCTTTAGTTATACGATTCAAGATGTCCCTGAAGATATGCTGGATCTGGTCGAAGAATATCGTGAGGAATTGATTGAGACAGCATTAGAGCAAGATGATGATGCGATGGAAGCTTACCTTGAAGGTGAAGAACCTAGCATTGAAACAATTAAGGCTTGTATCCGTAAAGGAACGATTGCGCTTGATTTCTTCCCAACTTACTGTGGTTCTGCCTTTAAAAACAAAGGTGTGCAACTTATTTTAGATGCAGTGGTTGATTATCTTCCTAGCCCAACAGAAGTGCCTCCTCAGCCAGAAGTGGATCTTGAAGGTGAAGAAACAGGTGAATATGCGATTGTTGATGCAGAAAACCCATTCCGTGCTTTAGCATTCAAAATTATGGATGATCGCTTTGGTGCATTAACCTTTATTCGCGTTTACTCAGGTAAAATTTCTAAAGGTACAACCGTACTCAATTCATCAACAGGTAAAACTGAGCGTATTGGACGTATTGTTGAGATGCATGCCGATGAGCGTATCGAATTAGATGGCGCACAAGCGGGTGATATTGTTGCTGTCTTGGGTATGAAGAATGTCCAAACAGGGCATACATTGTGTGATATTAAGAATCCTGCGGTACTTGAGCCAATGGTCTTCCCAGAGCCTGTTATTTCTATTGCCGTTGCGCCTAAAGATAAAGGTGCATCAGAAAAAATGGGTATTGCCATTGGTAAAATGATTGCAGAAGATCCCTCATTCCGCGTTGAAACAGACGAAGACAGTGGTGAAACCATCCTTAAAGGCATGGGTGAGCTACATTTAGATATTAAAATTGACATCTTACGTCGTACTCACGGAGTAGAAGTTGAAGTCGGTAAACCTCAGGTTGCTTACCGTGAAACGATTACAGAGCGTATTGAAGATACCTACACTCATAAGAAACAGTCAGGTGGTTCGGGTCAGTTTGGTCGTATTGATTACATTATTGAGCCAGGTGAGTCAGGTAGTGGTTATGAGTTTGAATCGTCGGTTACAGGCGGTAATGTTCCTAGAGAATATTGGCCTGCCATTGAGAAAGCCTTTGGTCTTATTTTAGATCAAGGTGTTTTAGCAGGTTTCCCTTGTTTAGATGTTAAAGTCAACTTAACGGATGGTGCTTACCATGCAGTTGATTCCTCTGCGATGGCATTTGAATTAGCTGCCCGTGGTGCGTACCGTCAATCTATGCCTAAAGCAGGGCCTCAATTACTTGAGCCGATTATGAAGGTTGATGTATTTACACCCGAAGATCACGTCGGTGATGTGATTGGTGACCTTAATCGTCGTCGTGGCATGATTCAGTCTCAAGAAGCAGGGGCAACAGGCGTACGTATTAAAGCCAGTGTGCCACTGAGTGAAATGTTTGGTTATATTGGTGATTTACGTACTATGACTTCGGGTCGTGGTCAGTTCTCAATGGAATTTGAAAGCTACTTACCTTGCCCCAAAAATGTTGCTGAAGAAGTGATTAAAGAAGTTAAAGAACGTGCAGCGGCTAAGAAGTAACACGCTGTTGATTACTTTGTAATCACTTAAGTGTTATCCTCATCAAGCTAACATAATGGTTAGACTTGATGTAGGATTCGCTTTAATTCTTTCGTAAAAATAGATTCTAATGACTAAAATCAATTCTGAATTTAGTCTTCCGATGTAAAGTATTGCAATCTTTATTAAGGCATCACCTTAACTAACTTCTTTGATCAATTGATCAGTCATCATCTCAAAAGGACACAAAATTTTATGTCTAATTCACCTGATAGTAGCATTTTTAAACCCATTAATATTGCGGTAATGACTATCTCTGATACCCGTACTGAAGAGACCGATAGTGCAGGTCGTTTATTAGTCGATCGCATACAAGCGGCAGGTCATGATTTAGCTGAAAAAACCATTGTTAAAGACAGTATTTATCAAATACGCGCAGTGGTTTCACAATGGATTGCTGACCCCAATATACAGGCGGTGGTCACCACAGGCGGAACAGGTATGACTGCTCGTGATAATACACCAGAAGCAATGAAACCTTTGTTTGATAAAGAGGTAGAAGGATTTGGCGAAATATTTCGTTATCTTTCTTATCAAATTATTAAAACTTCCACGATTCAATCACGCGCAATTGCAGGCATTGCCAATGCGACGGTTATTTTTTGTTTACCTGGTTCACCGGGAGCCTGTAAAGATGGTTGGGATGGCATTATTGCTGCGCAACTCGATAACCGTAATCAACCCTGCAATATGATTGGGGTTATGCCCCTTATGAAACGAGATCAATAATTATGACTGATTGTGACAATATTCCAGATCTACTCATCCCTGTTAATACAGCCATTACACAAATGCTGAAAACGGTATCAACACAGCTTAAAACAGAAACTATCTCTATTACTGCAGCACTTGGGCGTGTTTTAGCTCAGGATGTAAGCTCTACAATTAATGTTCCACCTGCGAATAATAGTGCAATGGATGGTTATGCACTTAATTATGGTGATTTACAGGTGGCAACAGCACATTGTTTACCGATCAGCCAACGAATTTGTGCAGGTGAGGTTGGCACAACATTAGCAGAAGGCACCGCCGCCCGTATTTTTACAGGCGCACCGATTCCACCCAATGCAGATACAGTCATTATGCAGGAATTTTGCCAGCAAACCTCGCTGACTAATGGTGGCTATAAGCAACAAGTCTGCATCGATGCTCGTCATGCCATTATTGATGCAAATATTCGTCCCGCTGGTGAGGATATTGCTAAAGGTGACACCATTTTGTATCGAGGACAAACGTTAAGACCGCAAGATTTGGGTCTAGCTGCATCCATTGGCTTGGCTGAAGTCAGCGTATTTAAACGTTTAAAGGTGGCTATTTTTTCTACAGGTGATGAATTACGTGAACCGAATGAAACGCTAAAATCAGGACAAATTTATAATTCTAACCGTTATACCTTACGCAGTATGTTGGAAAGTATTGGCTGTGAATTACTGGATTTAGGCATTGTAGAAGATACATTAACAGCGACTAAAGCCGCCATGCTAGAAGCAGTTCAACAGGCAGATATGTTAATGACCAGTGGCGGTGTGTCGGTGGGTGAAGAAGATCATATTCGAGTGGCTTTAGAAGAACTCGGACAGCTTAATCTATGGCGTATTAATATCAAACCGGGTAAACCGCTTGCCTTTGGACATATTGATGAGACACCTTTCATCGGCTTACCGGGTAATCCTGTTTCTGTATTTGCGACGTTCTGTATTTTAGCGCGACCGTATCTACAAAAATTACAAGGTAAAACTAAATGTCACACCACAACCTTTGATATTCCCGCTGATTTCGATTTAGCAAAAGCCGCGAGTCGAGAAGAATATTTCCGTGTATCCTTACGCGAAAATACGCAAGGAACACAAGTACTGCAACGCTATTCTCATCAAGGTTCAGGTGTACTCAGTTCGACCACATGGGCGGATGGGCTGGCTTGTATTCCTGTCAATACCGTGGTTAAAAAAGGCGATCGACTGAAATTTTATCCATTTTCTGAATTATTTTCGTGTTAGTTATTAGCCATTATCGGAGCATCTGTCTGTTGCCAGCGCAGTGGGTCATCCGATAACAAAATGGCAATATAGGGAGCATAGGTGAAAACTGCTCCCTGTCTTGTCCCTATCGTATCTAGTAGCTCAGCAAGCTGCTTGAAAAGCATTTCATTTTGAGGATCTTTTTTTAATTGCGCAAAAATAGGGAGTAAGGGTTTAATATCATCCTCTGTCATATAGGTTTCTAACATCTGAATGGATTCTTGCATCCTAGCGGCATTAATGACTTGAGCCATATTGGTTTTACCTTTAAAAAATTATAAAAACGAGCCATATTTAACAAAATTTCTCTGCCAATAAGGATAACTTAACTTGTCTTTTTTAACTTGTTTACGACTGGTTGAGGCATGTATAAATTCATCATTACCGATATAAATTCCAACATGATTGGTTTTCCTGCCTGTTTTAAAAAAAATCATATCACCGGGCATTAATTGACTGCGCGAAAGTGTTTGACTTGCATCACGTTGTTGTGCTGCAGTGCGTGGAATCGTAATACCCGATTGTTGATGGCTGTACACCATCAAGCCACTACAATCGAAGCCCTCCTGAGGATTATTTCCACCCCATTTATAAGGTTTTCCTAGATTTTGGTGGGCGATTTTCATCAATTGTTGGCGTTGCGGTGAAAGTGAAGTGTAATTATTAGTATATTGCGATGATGTTTGAATATTAGAGCGAGGTGAACAAGCTGATAAGCTGAATATAACCACGGTAATAAGAGTGTAAATCCCGACTTTATTGATAATCAATTTCTCAAACATTGATATAAACTCCACAAAATAAAGCTAATATTAGCAATACTCATTCGACCACGACATTAATATGCATATTGATACAAAAACAGGGCTATTAGACTGCGCCCGTTACGTTCCCTCACCCAATCATAATGAACGTCCTCATGCTGAGGATATGGATTTAATTGTTATCCATAATATTAGTTTGCCTCCTAATGAATTTGGTACACCGTGGATTGATGCCTTGTTTACCAATCAATTGCCTAAGGATGAGCATCCATTTTTTGCCGATATCCATCATCTACGGGTTTCGAGTCATTTATTGATTCGACGCACAGGAGAAGTTGTGCAATATGTACCTTTTCATTTGAGGGCATGGCACGCAGGTATTTCTGCTTATCAAGGACGTGAAATATGTAATGATTTTTCAATTGGCATAGAGATGGAAGGTACAGATTATCAACCCTTTACCGAAGCACAATATCAGCAGCTTGAATACGTTATTAATTGCTTACTAAAACAGTATCCAACATTAAATAAACAACATATTACGGGGCATGAACATATTGCTCCCAATAGAAAAACAGATCCCGGTGAATATTTCGATTGGCGGCGTTTAGCTAATGCATTGCTTGCAGATTTACCTGCCGATGCCAATATTAAAAAAGTTTAATCAAATTGCAAAGGTGAGCTGGTAAATTCTACATTGAGTCCTTCAATGGTTTTATCAACGAAATATAAAGTGGCATAGTATTTTTGCTCTGCATCAATCTTTGCTTCACTATTATTGAGGATTGCATCACCGTCTTCATCAAAATTAACGCTTTGAATTAAAGGCATAATTTCGGGTAATAAAACTTCATTACCTTTGCTACGCCCTAATACCACAATCGCTTCCTTATTTTTATACATTTCACTGTGTAAACGCAACGATTGCCAATTACCTTCTTTAAGTGGCTCAATCTGTAAGGGAGTTTGTAGTGACTTTAATAAGAGTGGTAAATTACCTTCTAAATAGCTATTTGCATGATTGCTTTTAGTCAATCCTAAGACGCTAATATTTTGTTTTTTATCAGAAAGCTGCTTGATTATTGGTATGTTTACGGTATTTTCACCCTGTTTTAGCTGGACTCGTTTTGCCCAATGTACATGATCAGAAGCAATGCGAATAATGGCATCCGTATCAATAGGTGAAGTAATGTTTAATCGGGCAATTTCGTTCTTCTGGTAACACAGTTTATCCAATGATAATTGCAGTTGATTAGCAGAGAAATCCTGATTTTGTGTACCGACACTAAAATAATATTCACTGCGTAAATCCGTATCAGGATTGATGGTTTCTAGACGGTAATGTCCATATTTTAAATTAAATAATAGCTTGCCTTTTTTATTTTTTTGCCACGATAAAGTATGACGCTTAAGTAATTTTTCCTTTAAATCACTTTGACTATGCGGTTGATTTTTCTCTAATAAGCGGGACTTGTGTAATATCGCGGGTTGACTAAGTTTAAATAATTTAATTAAAACTTTATTTGCTGCTAATAAATCATTATTTTGATTAATATTAATTAATTCAAACTGTTGTGAATAATACTTTTTTGCTGCAATATCTGTTTTTTCTTCTGCTTTCTCTACCGTTTCCTGTTTTTCTATTATCTTCTCTGCAAGCTTATAAACTCCAATCATACTTTCAGCAGGCCAATATTGTAACGTCTCAGATTCTCTCGCAACAGCATGTTGTTCAATCAACATTTCAGCCTTTAAATGTACGGATAAAATGGAATGTAGATCATTTTTAATTTTAGGTAAGCTAAATTTTGCCTGACCTTGCTCATCTAAACGTAATCGCTGTAAAATTTCACTGCCCTGTAAGGTTTTATCTATTTCAGTACCAAAATGATATTTTTTATATTTTTGGGATGCAAAAGCTTGCCAGTCAATTTGACGTTCGACCACAACCTCCAAGTTCTCAGGTGAAATATATTCATCAACATAACCTTTTAGTAAAAAAGGTACATTCGTATCTACACCAATCACGGTTTCATCCGTCATAATATTGACTTGAGCATCTAAAAAATCCGTTGCACCGACATAAAATTGTGCTGACGATAAGGGATTTTCATCTTGTTCATTGAGATAAACTTGTACACTCCAAGGCGATTTTTCGGGAATTTTTTGAGTCTTTATTTGTTCTACTATCTTAGTTTTTACACCTAATTCTGGTTCAGACTGTATGATCTTTTTAGTATCACTTGAAGGCACTTCAGCCTCTACTTTTGCTATCTTTTTAGCAATAGGCAACTGAAAGAAGTTTGAAATACTACCTAGTTCTGGGGTAATAATCGCCTGTTTATCAATAAGATTTTGTTTTTCATCCAATAATTTAACATAGAGTACTTGATCAGCAATGGCTCGATTCTTTTTATCACGTAGTAATATGGAAAAATCTATTTTTTCTCCTATTTTATAATTTCTTTTATTTAGAAAAATATGGGCTGAATCGTTTAGTATCTCCTGATAAACTTTTTTTCTTAATGGAATTTTTTGTAAAACAAATTGTTGTTGGTTCGCTTTAGTGGGTATAACAACCAACCAACTTACATAAGGCCTGTCACGTAAACTGAACTGACTACGTCCTTGTTTATCGGTTGTCTCTATGCTAATTTCCTGTGGAGAAATCAAGCTAAATTTGATTTTTGGTAGTAATTTAGCTTTGCTTTTGGAGTAACTTAAAATTTCAGTGCTACTGCTAAGATTGTCGATATGTAGGGCAATATCAGAAATAGTAAAATAAAATAATTGATTTAACGGCGTTTCAGCAGATGTACGCGCCTTAATAGAGACAAAATACAGACCACTTTTAAGGGATTGATTCTCAGGATTAAGTTGAATTTGACTGGTGAAGCGTTGATTTTCTACACTCTCACCTAAAGAAATCGTTCTCTTTTGAATAAAATCACTGAACTGGCTAATTTCGTCGGTTTGCCATTTTGATAATTGGTCAGAGTATTGTAATTTTTGGGTAAATTGATCAATTTTATCGGTATTCAAACGATATAAATGTGCATCATATTGTTTCACATTTTGAGTTTGAAGCTGTAATTTGGGCAATTGCTGACTGGAAAAGCTTTTTTGATGATCAAGTAAATCAATACTGGCAGGAGTCGTCTGCGTCATAATATTGAAATGTTTCGGTTTAAGTAATTTTAAACCATTGATTGAACGAATGCCTGGACGAATAAAAATTTCATATTTTTTATTGGCTTGAATATTAGTCAGATAAAGGCGATAGGGGGCATTCTTTGTATACACCCAGTGACTCTTAAGTGAGACGCCATTGATGGTTGCCGTCACAAAATTACTGTAATCACTTCTTTTAGCTAGTTTATGGGAAAAAATAATCGATAAGGCTTTCTTATCTTTTAGCCACGCTTCTTTGACATCAATTACATTGAGTTGTAGTAAAGCCTGAGGAATCGGGTTGGCTTTTATGGAAACATCGGTAGCAATTGCATTGTTAATAAGAAATAAGAATCCTAAAAAAACAAGCACTGGAGAAAAAGCAGCAGTTTTAAACATCGTTATATATGACTAGATAAAGTTGAATTTATGACGAAATATTCCATAATTGATCGAAAAAAGTTCAATTAGTTTCAATTTTCTAACAAATCTGTGGATTTATAGATAATTTTTGATTCTTTGAGTGCGAGTATCTAGCAAATACTTAGCCAAGCTAATAAAAACACGATTATCTAACGTATTTTTATTAACCTAGTTTCAAGCTATATTACGATTGATCTTTATTTAGCTTGTGCTTCCTTTTCTTTAATTTCAGCATGTACTTTTTTCATATCAACCTCTTTAATTTGACCAATGAGTTCAACTAATTGTGACTCGTTTAAAGCACCGGGGTTAGCAAATAAGACGACTTGCTCACGGAATACCATTAAGGTTGGAATCGAACGAATTTGGAAGTGTGCTGCCAATTCTTGTTGCTCTTCTGTATTGACTTTAGCAAAGACAACATCACTAAATTCAGCTTGCTCTGAAACCTTGTCAAAAGTCGGCCCAAAAGACTTACAAGGTCCACACCACTCTGCCCAATAATCGACAATAACAATATCGTTATTCGTGATTGTTGGTTCAAAATTGTCACTGGTAATATTAATAGTCGCCATGACTAACTCCTTTATTTTAAAAAAATATTGGTTAAAATATAAGCTTTCGCTGATATTTAAGAAACTATCTGATAATAGTTTCCTGAGTAATTAAGAAATATCTATTTGGATTCAAAGTGCAGATTTAAACCCTATTCTCTATCATCACCCCATTTGGGTAATAAACTATGTTCAATATGCAAATGTTCAAGTACACGTGACACAATAAAGTCAATAATATCGCTGAGCTGTGTAGGTTTATGATAAAAGCCTGGATTAGCAGGCATAATCGTTGCTCCCATACGGGCTAGCTTAAGCATATTTTCCAGATGAATTTCCGAAAAAGGGGTTTCTCTGACCACAAGAATTAATTGTTTTTTTTCTTTAAGCGCAACATCGGCAGCTCTTTCCAATAAATTGCGACTGCTTCCCATCGCAATCGAAGCCAATGTCCCTGTTGTACACGGACAAACAACGGTTGCATCCGCAACCCCTGAACCACTGGCAATCGGTGCTAACCACTGCTCTTTTTCAAAGACCTGTAATTGTCCCTTTTGGGCAGAAAAATGTTGCTGTAAAAATTGTGTGATAGCTTTTGCACGGGAAGGCAGTTTCAGATCGGTTTCCATATTGATAACAATCTGAGCAGGACGAGATAAAAGCAGATAAATTTTCACATTCGTTCGGATCAGTTGTTCTAATAAACCTAATCCATATTGCGCCCCTGATGCACCTGTCATAATCAGCGTGACTGTTTTTCTAAATACAGGTTTTTGAGTGTGTGGCATAAATTTTTTGATTTATAAACGGTCTAAAATTTTAGCATGAATTGCTTCAAAACCACCATTACTCATTACCAGAATATGCTCATTTTCTTGAGTCGTTGTGGCAATATAATCAACAATTTTATCTACATTTTCAAATAGTTTTGCTTTTTCACCCAAGTCATCAATAACTGACTGCATATCCCAATTAACACTAGCAGGTTGATAGAGAATAACCTCATCTGCCTGTGCTAATGCAGCAGCAATACGGGCTTTGTGAATCCCCATCCGCATGGTATTAGAACGGGGTTCTAAAATAGCAACAATGCGTTGTGTGCCAACATTCGCCCGTAAGCCTTTTAAAGTGGTATCAATCGCGGTGGGGTGATGAGCAAAGTCATCGTAAACGCGAATACTATTCACCTCTCCGCGTAATTGCATCCGCCGCTTTACCCCTGCGAACTGTTCTAATGCAGCAATTGACTCAGTAATAGGCACACCCGCATGACGGGCAGCAGCAATTGCCGCAAGCGCATTACTGACATTATGTTGCCCTATTTGTGTCCATTCAACACAACCTTGGACTTCACCTTGATGCAGTACCTCAAACGTAGAACCATCCGCTTGAATATAATTAGCAGACCATTCACTCTCTACATTTTCACCTGAAAATGTCTCGATTTCTGTCCAACAACCTTTATCAATCACATCTGCCAAAGCAGGTTCGGCAGCATTATTAATAATTTTTCCTTCACTCGGAATGGTACGAATAAGGTGATGAAATTGGATTTTAATGGCTTCTAAATCGGCAAAAATATCAGCGTGATCGAATTCAAGATTATTTAATATGGCAGTACGAGGATGATAATGGACAAACTTAGAACGTTTATCAAAAAAAGCCGTATCGTATTCATCGGCTTCTACCACAAAAAAAGGTGAATCACCTAAGCGAGCAGATAAACCAAAATTTTCAGGGACACCACCAATTAAAAACCCCGGATTTAAACCTGCATATTCCAAAATCCACGTTAACATACTTGCGGTAGTCGTCTTACCATGCGTGCCTGCAACCGCTAATACCCAACGCTGTTTTAGGATATTTTCATGCAGCCATTGTGGTCCAGAGGTGTAGTTCAAATTGCGGTTTAGCATTGATTCAACGGCTTCATTACCGCGCGACATAGCATTGCCAACTACAATACAATCTGTATCTTCAGTGAAATTTTCAGCCCGATAGCCTTCTATAATTTCAACGCCTTGTTCTTCTAGCATGGTACTCATCGGAGGGTAAACATTGGCATCAGCACCTGTGACTGTAACCCCCGACTCTCTAGCTAAAAGGGCAATTCCGCCCATAAATGTACCGCAGATACCTAAAATATGTATTTTCATTGCCGCTTTAGTGTGTCCTATTTATTTTAATTTTTAAATTGATAATTTATTCAATGAACTACTTTTTATCTAGAATTTGTGCATCCCGTTTTTTAATCCAAGCATCTCGTGCTAAAGCATACTCATCGGGCTTATTATCAGCTAATTCACTGGCTTCATTATTAATAAAGTTTACAGAAGAATAAGCAAAACTATTATTGGCATAACTACTCGGATCTAATGCCATATCAAGCCAAAAACCTGTTGAGCCTCTTAATGTTGAAGCACCCAGAAAAGGGGTAACACTGTATGAACCTGATTTTACCCCCCAATGTGCTAATGTCTGACCAAAATCTTCATCATGCTTTTCGAGTTGTAAGGTCGAGGCAACATCTAAAATGCCACCTAAACCAAATGTACTATTAAAGGCAAAGCGAGTCATATCACTGCCTGCATCGACAATTTTTCCCTGTAGTACATTGTTAAAAGCATTATTAATATCACCCAAATTAGCAAAGAAGTTACTAATGCCTGTCTCAACAATATCAGGAGTCACTTTCTGATAGCTTGTAGCAACAGGTTTAATAATATTCTTATCTAACTTTTGATTAAAACGAAACGCCTTACGGTTTGTTTTCTCACGTTTATCAACTTTAGAAACCATTGCAGGTTTATTGGTGGAACAAGCCCCTAAGGTTACGGTAAAACTCGCAGCTAACGCTAATTTGAATAATTTTTGCATTGAAAATCCTTAATTAAGATGGTTTCTGCCTATTTTACAATATTGACTTCTTGTAATAACAAGGAGTAACACCCCATCGCTTTTGGTTGAGCAATTCCCATTAAGTGTAAAATTGTCGGTGCAACAGAACTGAGTCCACCACAAGAGGCTAAACGCCAATATGATTTATCGATAATCATACAAGGAACAGGGTAAGTGGTGTGTTGAGTGTGTGGCTCACCCGTGAAAGGGTCACGGTATTCATCACAATTACCATGGTCAGCCGTTAGAACGACTGAAAAGTCATTGGCAACGGCTGCATCCAATACTCGCCCTACCTCTGTATCCATTGCTTCAATACTCTTAATGATTGATTCAGGAATTGCAGTGTGTCCAACCATATCACCATTGGCAAAATTAACCACAATAAAACCATATTTATCCGATTCGACTGCATTGATTACACTGTCAGCAACCCCTTTGGCACTCATCTCAGGCTTTTCATCATAAGTATTGACCTTAGGAGACGGAATCATGTCTCGGTCTTCACCCGCATAAGGCTTTTCTCGTCCACCATTGAAAAAGAAGGTTACATGGGCATATTTTTCAGTTTCAGCACAGTGAAATTGTTTATGTCCTGCCAATGCAACCACATGAGATAAATTGGTTGAAGGACGTTCTGGACGAAAAACCACAGGGGCTAACAGACTTTTATCATATTCAGTCAGACAGGTTAAGGCAGCAACTTCAAATTCACCCCGATCAAAATTGGTAAATTCCTCTGCGGCTAATGCAGAAGCCAATTGCCGTGGACGATCATCTCGAAAATTGAAAAAGATAATAGAATCATCTTCTTGAATAAGTTTGGCATCAGGTAAAATACGCGGACGAATAAACTCATCAGTTTCACCTTGCTCATAGGCTTCATCAATCGCCAGTAATGGGTCAGAAACGTGTTTTCCAACTCCATTAACCATTGCTTGCCATGCTAATTCGGTTCGATCCCAACGATTATCACGATCCATTGCATAAAAACGTCCTGTGATGGTGGCAATACTGCCCCCTGTGGACTTAATTGTTTCTTGCACTTGTTGAATATAGTTTTTGGCAGATCGCGGTGAGGTATCACGCCCATCTGTAATTACATGTAAAATAGGCTTAATATTATGACTCTGACACAGTCTAAATAAAGCTTTGAGGTGATTGATATGGCTATGTACGCCACCATCAGAAACTAAGCCAATTAAATGTAGTTCACTTTTATAGGCTTTAACAACCTCTAAAGTACTTAATAAGGCAGGTTTTTCAAAGAAACGCCCATCCTCAATAGAATCATCAATACGAACAAGATCTTGTTTAACAATCATGCCGCAACCTAAGGTAAAGTGTCCTACCTCGGAATTACCCATTTGCCCCTTAGGTAGTCCCACAGATTTACCTGATGCTTGTAAAGTTGTATGCGGATTATTACCAAAATACTCATCTAAACGCGGTGTATTGGCTTCATAGACAGCATTATATTTCTTGCTCGGATTAACACCAAAACCGTCTAGAATAACTAACATCGTTTTACGACGAGGGACTTCTCTTCTTTTCACAATAGCCTCTGCTTGTTTATTTCATCTATTTGATTAGGAGAGGATTCTAACAGCAAAGTAGTCTTTTAAGGCATATAAAATTTAATGTGTGTTAAACAGCACACCATAAGCAGCTTTGATCACTAAATTTTGAGCCTATATAAAAACCACTGTTCATAGTAAAATCAGTGGTTCATTTTTCAAAAGTATCGATAAGCTATGCGAATTATTCATACCTCTGACTGGCATTTAGGACGACGGCTTTATAGACAGGCTCGTTATCAAGAGTTTGCTGAATTTTTAACTTGGCTGAGTGAGTATATTGCTGACAATCATGTTGATGTTTTGCTCATTTCAGGCGATATATTTGATTCTAATACACCTTCTAACACCGCTCAAAATTTGTATTATGATTTTTTAAATACGATTGCTCATTCTTATTGCCAGCATATTATTATTATCTCAGGTAATCATGATTCCCCCTCTTTTCTTAATGCACCGAAGGCATTATTAAAAGATTTAAATATTCATATTATGGCGCAATTGAGTAAAAATACAGAGGGTGAAATAATTTTTGAAGATGAAATTATTGCCTTACACAATCAACAAGGTGTGCTAGAACTATTGGTTTGTGCTGTACCTTATTTACGTGATAGAGATATACGTTTATCTCAGCTCGGTGAAAGCCTAGATGATAAAGAAGATAAATTAAAAGCCGCTATTCAAGCGCATTATCATCAAGTTGCTGAAATCGCTGTCGCTCAACGAGCAGAGTATTTAGAAATACACAGCAACACCGCACAGAAAAATATTCCTATTATTGCGATGGGGCATTTATTTACTGCTGGTGGCAAAACCCAACAAGGGGATGGTGTGAGAGATTTATATGTTGGTTCACTGGCTCATTTGAGTGCAACGTGCTTCCCTGACAGTATTGACTATCTAGCTTTGGGTCATTTACATATTCCACAACGGATTGCAAAATCAGAAACCCGTCGTTATTGTGGATCACCATTGGCAATGAGTTTTGGTGAAGCAAAACAGCAAAAGATTGTTATTGAACTGCAATTTAATACAGATAGTCATCAGCCTGATATACAAGAAATAGCTATTCCTCGTTTCCAAGCGTTGAGTCAAATTAAGGGTAATTTAGCGGAAATTCTGCACGAAATTAAAATATTATTGGATAATGACCCTATTTATATAAGCAGTTTAGAAAGCAGTCAGTCTGATCGGGGGGCGACTACAAAACAACACTGGTTAGAAATTCACTATACGGGTAAAAGTTTACACAGTGATTTATCAAAACAGCTTTATAATGCAGTACAAAAAACGCATTTACATATTTTACGGATTGAAAATAAAGCCATGATTGCACATGCACTCAGAGCGACTAAAGAGACTAAAACACTGGAACAATTACAACCTGAACAAGTCTTTCAGCGTTGTTTGACCGCGAATGATATTCCAGCATCACAATATAAACAACTTATGGCAAGTTTTAATGAAACTCTTGCTAATATTGAAGAGAATAATCAATAAGCTCAGAGAAAAGGATCAGTTTTTAAAATGAATAATTTAAAGGGCGATTTGCTCGGTGCTAATGGGCCACTCGCACAAAATATTGATGGCTTTCAAGTCAGACCACAGCAACAAACCATGTACTATGCGGTCGATGCGGCTCTACAAGGACTGTCTAAAGTGGTTATTGAAGCAGGAACGGGCGTGGGTAAAACTTTTGCTTACCTTGTGCCTGCATTAGCTTCGGGTGGACGGGTGATTATTTCCACAGGTAGTAAAACACTGCAAGATCAACTATTTAAGAAAGACATTCCTTTGGTTGAAAAAGCCCTTAAAGTCAATGTACAAGCGGCTTTATTAAAAGGTCGAGCTAATTATTTATGTATCCATCGTTTAGAATTAACGCTTACACAAGGAAAATTATCTAGTCGTGAAATGTTGTCACATTTACACCGTATTAAAGATTGGGCAGAAGTCACCAGTAAAGGCGATATTTCTGAGGTCAATACCGTGCCTTATAGTGCTGAAATTTGGCCAATGGTGACTTCCAGCATTGATAATTGTTTAGGGACTGAATGTGATTTCTATGAAGAATGCCATGTGGTTAATGCGCGTAGAAAAGCACAAGCTGCGGATATTGTCGTCGTTAATCATCATCTGTTTTTTGCTGATTTAGCTTTAAAAGATGAAGGTTTTGGTGAACTCTTACCTGATGCCGATGCGGTTATTTTAGATGAAGCCCATCAACTGGCTGAAGTGGCTTCGACTTTTTTTAGTGACGTGGTCAGTAGCCGAAAATTATTAGAATTATGTCGTGATAGCCTAGCAGAATTATTGGTTGATGCACCCGATATGCCTGAAATTCGCAGCAAACTGGATCAATTAGAAAAAGCGGTGAAAGATTTACGTTTAGCGATGGATCGTCCTGGGCAACGCGCACCGTGGTATAAAATAAAAAATAATCCGCCCGTTAAAGTCGCCACAATAGAATTATTGGAAAGTATCGATGAGCTACTGGTTCTAATGCAGGAAGCCGCCACGCGGGGTAAAGGTTTAAAAGTATGTTATGAACGTCTACAAGAACAACAAATTTCTTTACAGCGTTTACAGTCTAAACAAGATAACCGTGTACAGTGGTTTGAAACCTTTACGCGTTCTTTCTCATTAATTAGTACCCCATTGGATATTGCCCAAACCTTTACACGGCAAATGGATAATTTTAACTGTGCATGGGTCTTTACTTCTGCAACCCTTGCAGTAGAAGATTCCTTTACCCATTACTTCCAATCGATTGGTCTAAAAAATGCACAGGAATATTTGCTCGATAGTCCGTTTGATTATTGGCACAATAGCCTTTTATATTGTCCAAGGGATATTCCAGAACCTCAACAAGCCGAGTTTGTTCCCAGTGTAGTTGAAGCGGCGATTCCTGTAATTAAGGCCTGTGGCGGACGTACCTTTATGTTATTCACTTCTTATCGGGCTTTAAATGAAGCGGCTGAATTATTGGAAGAAGCTGAGTTAGATTACCCCATGTTAGTACAGGGTGAGTCCTCTCAACAAGATATGATCGAACGTTTTAGAGAACTAGGGAATGCGGTATTATTAGGCACAAATAGCTTTTGGGAAGGCGTTGATGTCCGAGGTGATGCACTGAGCTGTGTCATTATTGATAAATTTCCTTTTGCTTCCCCTAATGATCCTATTTTAGAAGCACGTATTCAAAATATTCGTGATAATGACGGCAATCCCTTTTCTGAATACCAATTACCTCAAGCGATTATTGCGATGAAACAAGGAGTCGGACGTTTAATTCGTGATACTCAGGATAAAGGCGTATTAATGATTTGTGATCCACGTTTAATTAGTCGTCGCTATGGACAAACTTTTCTGAAAAGTTTACCGCGTATGCCCAGAACCCGTAAATTATCAGTGGTAGAACGTTTCTTTGCGATTCATAATGATAGTGCTAAAAAATCGGTATAAAAATACGGCTGATTTTTCAAAGCTCTACAGTGGTAGACATGACTTTAATCATGCATATTATCCCAAATTAAACGAGGATCAAATGTATGTGCGGCAAACATGGTTAGCACGACTACAGCAGCAAAAGATAATGCGCCTAGCCCAGGAAAAATTGAGGCGGTATTACCGAATTGTACTAAAGCAACTAAAATCGCAATAACAAAAATATCAACCATTGACCAACGTCCAATAAATTCCATAATGCGATACAAACGGGTACGTTCAACAGGGTTCCATTGAGATTGAAACCGTATGCTGATTAATAAGCCTGATAGCACCACTAATTTTAATATAGGTACAACAATACTGGCAACAAATACGATTAATGCCAGTGGCCACATGCCCCCTTCTAACAAATGCAATACACCCTGCATAATGGTGTCAGGTTGTCCTGCCCCTTGAAAAATTACTGTCATAATTGGCAAAATATTAGCAGGTACATATAAAAATAATGCGGCCAATAAAAGCGCACTGGTTTTGGTCAAGCTATAGGGAATACGAGAATGTAAAACGGAGTTACAGACAGGACAGTGTAATTCAGTATTCTCTTGCCGTTGACGCGGCATTTTGACTAAACTATGGCAAAAGTGACAAGCAATCAGACCTGCTTCACGCGCGGTTTGCCTATTTCGTTGCGATGATTTCATTGTTTTACACCCTTGCGTAATTCTTGCCACACATCTTCGGGATCAAGTGATAAACTCAATAAAGTTAGGACAATAATAAGCGCAATAAAGGCATACATCGAAACACCAATAACAATATCTGCCATATCGCCTAATTTAACCACAGCCACTAATACCGCGAGTAAAAAAACTTCTAACATTCCCCATGCATCAGTACTCATTAGAAAGCGAAATAAGGGTGCAATCAAAGTCCGCTGGATACGCTTCATTTTAACCGCTATCAGTACAATGACCATGCCGATCAAACTTAATAAAGGAAATATAATGGTGGTAAAAAGTACCAAGATGGCTAGGAAAGGACGATCCATTTGATAAAATGCCCAACTGGCCGAAAATAGACTACTGTCTTGTTCAATGCCTAACGCAGATAAAGAAATAAAAGGGAAACTATTGGCCAAAATAAATAAAAAAATACCTGTTAATGCAAATGCGAGGCTGCGATTAAGAGAGTCATGACAGGTTTTCTTCAATAAGTGTCCACAGCGCACACAGTAAATGGCATGTCCTGCTTGGGAACAGGGTAATTCCTGTAGTAAATCACAGTCAGGACAGGCTCTAAGCGTAAGCGAATTACAATGAGAGGAAGATGACATAGTGATTGTGCCGTATTGTTAGTAATATTAATAAACAAAGGTTTACATAAGGGCTGGGCTTACAAACCAATATAAACCAGACTACCCGTAGGAAGTTGATCAAATAATTTAATCACATCTTTATTTAGCATCCGTATACAACCGTGAGAGGCCTTACGTCCGATCAAACCTTCTTCTGCTGTACCATGAATATAAATAAAACGTTGATATGAATCAACATTACCTGATTTATTCTTACCTTCTTCTAAACCCGATAACCAAAAAATACGACTGGTCACATGATCATTACGATAATCAATCGGGGCATGAATCATCTCTGCGATTTTTCCCGTGGCTTGTCGTCCGACAAAAATACTCCCAAACGGCGCGTTTCTCCCAAACTTCTCTTTAACAATATGAATCCCTACAGGGGTTTGCTCACTATCCATTTCATTACCTGCACCTTTCGTTGCACTGGAAATGGGATAAAGTTTTTTTAGATTTTTCTTATTATAAACGTATAATTCTTGTTCACTAATATCAACTAAAATCATAGGATACAACTTAGCCGCTTCAGGAGAGTGTTGTATCAAACGATCCAATACTTTGCCATGATTTCCCGATAAATTATCTACCTGCATACGTTGTTCCTTTAATAAACGCTCCGCTGTTCCCATATAGGTTTTAATATAACGATCGCGTGACATCGCACGACTTCTTTTATAATTATTACTAAAAATAATCCATTGATCACCTTTTTTATACAGGTGTAAATGTCCTCTAAAACGTTGCGATTTTTCAGTTTTATAACGCATATTTAAATATACAATCGCTTCACTTTCCGTTTCTTTAATAATTTTTAAGGTTCTAATTTTAACCTCTTTTAAGGTATTACACTGTGTTTGACTGTAATCAAGCCGTATTTTTTTAGCCTCATCACATAAGCCCTCAGTCGTTGCTGCGTGATAAAATTTCTCGACAGCTTCACTGGCTGTATCCGCAAAAGCCCCATTGGGTACAGCGATTAATCCACTTAAGAACAATCCTACTACTCGTTGTATTTGCATTTTATTAATCTTGGACTCCTCCATTATGCGTTTCTAGTACGTTGTCATCAGCTTATTAATCCCTCCCCATTGAGATTAATTAAACCCTGTTATATTCCTCTTAAACATTATTCAGTCCTGAGCTAAAAAAGCTATAGAAACTTTGTTTTATTAGGTGATTTCCCTGATTTTGCACGGGTTAATTCACAAAATGCTACAATTCGATTGTTTTTCCCCCATGATAATAAAACTATGACCGACCAAGAAAATATTGTATTCACTGAAGCTAATGATTCAAATCAGCAACTAGCAGATGAGTTAGCAAAAAAACAAAGTCAACTCGCACAAATGAACCTGAATACACCGCCCCTTGAACGTGCCGATTTACAGTATGATATTTCCAGTATTATGAATGAGCTGAAACGCCCCGGAATGCAGGTGGCAGCATGGGGAATGACTAAAGAATCATTTCAACTTTATATGAATGCGAAACGTTGGGAAGATGCGGTACGTTGTTGTGATTTGCTGTATCAAACAGAGCAAGCTGCCTCTATTACTGCCCTAGGTAATGGTCTATGGTTAGCAGTAACCTATCCGATTGACCCTGAATTATCTATTTTAATGTTGCACAATTTAATTGATGATACTCCGAATGATTCTGATGGTGCAGCGGTAGCAGCAGCAACAGCACACTATATTGCAGATATGCGCTTCGAGGGTGAAAAGCGCGATAGCACCATGTTCTTAACCCTGAATATGCTCAGTAAAGTCGCGGAGCGTCATAGCCAGATTGATAGTCAAGATAAATTTAATATGTGGATGCAACGTTTAGAATTAAATGATCCGAGTGTGTTTATTAAACGCTTAGGCATGGTCGTTGATGCGATTGTTGCAGATACGTGGTGGTATGACCGAGAAGCTTTACGGGCAGAATTACCTGTTAACTAAGTTGGATAATAAAAATAATGATAAAAATTTGGGTAGATGCAGACGCTTGTCCTGTGGTAATTAAGGATATTCTATTTCGTGCCGCCGAGCGGACAGGAGTGACAGTTACGCTGATTGCTAACCATTACGTTCACACACCTGCTCTGCATTGTGTTCACTTTGTCCAAGTTCGATCAGGTTTTGATGTCGCGGATGATGAAATTGTGAAGCGATTACAAAAGGGCGATTTGGTGATTACCAGTGATATTCCCCTTGCTGATGAAGTGATTGAAGCAGGTGGACATGCGCTAAGTGTTAGAGGCGAGATGTTTTCTGCAGATACCATCAAAGCACGAGTGACGATGCGCGATTTTATGGAAACGATGCGTGCGAGTGGGATTAATTCCGCTGGCCCTGCGGCATTAAGTCAGCGTGATCGACAAACATTTGCGAATCAGCTTGATCGGTTTTTAAATAAGATGTGATTAAGCTTAATTCCTGCATGGCTAAAGCTTACAAAATCATTACAATACGAGGCGACAATTTTTTTAGCTAGGAAGTAGACAGTATGAGACCCAGTGGACGTGCTTTTGATGAAATTCGCAGTGTTAAGATTACCCGTAATTACACCAAACATGCAGAAGGTTCTGTATTAGTTGAATGTGGTGATACTAAAGTTTTATGTACAGCAACGGTAGAAGATGGTCTACCGTATTTCTTACGTGGACAACGAAAAGGTTGGGTAACGGCAGAATATGGCATGTTGCCTCGTTCGACCAATACCCGTATGGGGCGTGAAGCCGCGAGAGGTAAACAAAGCGGGCGGACACAAGAAATTCAGCGTTTAATTGGGCGTTCTCTGCGCTCATCGATTAATTTAAAAATGGTTGGTGAACGACAAATTGTAGTTGACTGTGATGTTATCCAAGCAGATGGCGGTACCCGTACTGCTGCCATTACTGGGGCTTATGTGGCATTAAGTGATGCGATGCAAGGACTGGTTGAAGCAGGTAAGATAAAGCTAAATCCCATGCGTGGACAAATTGCAGCTATTTCTGTGGGTATGTATAAGGGAGAGCCTGTTTTAGATTTAGACTATGACGAAGATTCTAATGCACAAAGTGATATGAATATTGTTATGAACGATAAAGGCGACTTTATTGAAGTCCAAGGCACAGCAGAAAAGCGTACTTTCTCACGGGATAAACTCAATCAATTATTAGACTTAGCAGACAAAGGTATTAAAGAGTTATTTATTATCCAAAATGAGGCTTAGGCGATGACCCAAAAAGTCGTACTTGCAACCAGCAATCAAGGCAAGCTGCGCGAATTTATTCGTATGCTTTCTAGCCAAGATATGCAGATTCTACAGCAATCAGAATTTAATGTTTCTGATGCTGAAGAAACAGGTTTAACCTTTGTTGAAAATGCCATTTTAAAAGCCCGTCATGCCGCAAAAATTACGGGCTTACCTGCTTTGGCAGATGACTCGGGTATTGAAGTCGATGCACTGAAGGGACAACCCGGAATTTATTCAGCACGTTACTCAGGTCAAGGGGATGATGCGAATAACAGTAAGCTATTAGCAGAAATGCAGTCTGTACCTGAACTGGAGCGGACAGCACGATTTCGCTGTTGTATTGTTTATATGCGTCATGCTGATGATCCATCGCCGATTATTGCAGATGCTTCATGGGAAGGAATAATTTTACATGAACTGAAAGGCGCGAATGGTTTTGGCTATGACCCTTTATTTTATGTCCCAACGCATGGTTGTAGTTCAGCCGAAATTGATCCTGATGAAAAAAACCGGATTAGTCATCGGGGTCAGGCACTGCGACTTTTATTAGCCCAATTGGAGCAAATTCAGTGAATGCCTTGACACCCTCTCACCCTTCGCAGAAACCTTGTCAATTAATTATTCTCGATCGTGATGGTGTCATTAATAAAGACTCTGATGATTACATTAAATCAGTACAAGAATGGCAAGCGATTGCAGGCAGTATTGAAGCCATTGCTTTATTAAAGCAAGCGGGTTACTGCGTTGCAATTGCAACCAATCAATCGGGTATTGCTCGTGGCTATTATGATGTCGATACCCTCAAAGCCATGCACATCAAAATGTGTAATCTCGTTGCACAGTATTCAGTTGAAATTGATTATATTGCCTTTTGTCCTCATGGGCCAAATGATAACTGCAGCTGTCGTAAACCCAAGGCAGGTTTATTATTTGAAATAGCAACTTACTTCAATGCAGATTTATCCCAAGTTACCATGGTAGGTGATACTTTAAGTGATCGACAAGCCGCTCAAAGTGCAGGGGCAAATTTTGTTTTAGTGAGAACAGGGAAAGGCGAACGTACACTCGCCGATGCAGATAGTAGCCTTCTATCTGAACTCGATATTCACGATAATTTACTGAGCTATGTGCAATATTTACTATTGGGATAGCAACGGATGTTAATACCGCTAACATCAGTTAATAATGAATACGAAATGATTAAACAATAATTTGAGTCATTTTTATAATACTTAATAATCATAGAATAAAACTATTAATACAATAAACCTAAGTGATGGAATCCATTCATTGCCCCGACTTGGGGAAGCAATTGCCCTGAGTGATGGCATCGATTGCCCTGACTTGGGGAGGTCATTGCCCCAAGTGATGGCACACAATAACAATTAAACAATTTTACAAAAAAAACAAGACAACAACAACAAACAAAGATAAAACAAGGGTTTA
>WFRR01000122.1 GCA_015486375.1 Thiotrichaceae bacterium | reverse complement strand
TCAGTGACCGATATAGAAATCATATTGATGAACTTAAAGATTTATTTATTTTTCTCTCTGCTGGATTGTGGAATCTTAATGTGGTTTGTAGAGAATGATTCAAAAAAACAACTCTATTAAGTAAACCTTTCACTACGTTCGGCTTTTTTACTATTTCTATGCCTTTTTTTGAAAGGCGTTCTATTTTTGCTTCAGTTGCCCCCTTTTCTTCTAATTCAGGTGTTTCTGGTATATGCTGATGTTTCATATTTTGTATTCCAATCTTTAAAGTGTGAATAAAAGTGCAATGATTTTGATTGAATCTTTGCACCTAAAAAGCCCGATCTCTTTATTGAGGTTCGGGCTTTTTTTTATGGAAGAATAAAAAATTTCCATGATGTTTTTTTAACTATGTATTCATTCAAGATCCTTGGGCTTATCAGAGACAGTAATCAATGCATCACCTGCCTCTATAAGGATGACTTCTTCTTTGTTGCCTCTAAATAATCTTAAAAATATTATGATCACCACTGCTTCTACTTCTTCTTGATTTACTTTGTGAAGTTTGGCTGCATCGTGTAATAAATCTTCTGCTTGTTTTGAAAATTTCATATTGATTACCTTTCTTTATTGGGTTTGATTTTGGTTGAATCATTGCACCTAAAAAGCCCGATCTCTTTATTGAGGTTCGGGCTTTTTTACATCTTGCTTTTCTATTGTTTTTAATAAAAATTAATAAGTGACTCTGTAATCTCTTCTTTATCCCCCCCCGATCTAATATTTGCTTGAATTCTTTTTGCTTCCTTTACTCTTTTTTCTGTTTGATCCAACGTCTGATCAATATCGCTAATCATGCGTTCAAGTTTATGACGACGTTGCTTTAATTCTAAAATTTCGCGATTATATTGATGCTGAATATTTCTTAATAAAAAATCTGTATCATTATTTTTCATGCTTCTACATTCTCTTCGATAAAATCAATTATTTCGTCGAGATGAACTAGATTAGAAATCAGTTGATCTTCTAAGAGTTCAGGTATGTCGACTAATAATTCACTAGGTGTGTCGATATCTGATAAGTAGTCTTTAACATCATTTAATTTTTCAAGAATATCGGTTTTATTTGTCATATTTATGTCCAGTTGACTCTTCAGAAAAATACTCATCAGAATGAGCATCAGGAATATAATTAATAAAAGAACCTAATAGTTTGCAGGTCACTTTGATTTCGCTGCATTTACCTAATGCACTACTCAATTTGTGAGTGATACCTACCACTTGGTAGCTCTCACCACCTTTAATCACTTCCTCGCTAATACGAGGAATAGCGGCTTTAAAATCACTCTCTCCGAGTTTTTCACCGCCCAATGTGTAAAATACAATCATCACTATTAACCCTTCTTATTAATAATAAGCAAATTAAATCGAGCGGCTTTAGTGCGAAGCGTGGCGCGATTAATGCCGAGCAATTCTGCCGATTGGCTTTGATTATTTTTGCAATATGCCAATGTAGCTTTTAATACTGCTTTCTCAGCAATCTGCATTACGCCCCGATAAATAAAGGCGTTTTTAGGTACATCGCCTGCTTCGCTTAATAAGCGCAATGAGAGCCGCTTAGCTTCCTCTTCCAAATTGTCTTTAATAACTACTGTTGATTCTGTTGTCATTTATGTGTTTCCCCTTAAATGTAATGCTCTTTCTTTTTTACTCTGTAATCGCCAAGCATATTCCGAGCGTTTCCGATCTTCAAATATATTTGAAGATAAGGGTATAGTCAACAAATATATTTGAAGGCTGTGCGAATATATTGATATTTTTACTATCAAGAGGAATTTATAGAAAGTTTGGGATATTATTTTTATGAGGGGTTATTTTTGGTTCAAATGACTAGCAAGGAGGGAGGGTTTAAGTATTTAAGGTTTCTTTGAGTTGCGTCAGGTGAAAGCACTCAGATGAACTGAGTGCAGAGTGGTATTGTGCTTATATTTATCCTTACTATTTACTTTGACTGTATCTTGTCTGAGCGTCCTTGATCTCGTGAAAAGTCTTCGAGTTGGTATTACTTAATATAATGGCGGCAGCGTCCATCATAGAGTATTTAGCACTTTCTGTAGCATTTTCAAAAGCATACAGAAGCAAATACCCTTCTGGACTAATTTTTTCGATGGGATGCTTTGTAACTTGATCCAAGGGCGAGTTCTTAATCATCAATGCCCACGGCTCAACCTTGAGGACATATGCCAGCGCGATTATTGTTTTAATCCAAGGGCTTCTTAATTCAGGGTCATTAATGAAGTTCCCAAGAGTAGTGGATGTGACTTTTGTTCCAGCTCTCTCGGTCATCCTCTCTATTTCTTTTCTAGAGAGTTCTCCTTTTAGTTTTATAAGCTCTTCTAAGTTTTTACTAATATCTGTGTGTGTTATTGATCTCATCCTTAAATTATATTGATCGTAAGTTAAAAAGAGTATTGACATACATTCAAATATATTTGATTATATGCAACATGAATCAATTGAAAGAAAATGCAAATAACAGCTACAAGGAAGTGCTAGATGCGCTTGATGAAGCATCACCCAAGGTAAATGATCGACGCAATTTCATGATTGTGTCTGAATCAACGGGTCTTACTTCATCTTGGCTCTCTGCGTTTGCGAATGAAAAAATAAAAGATGCAGGATTCAAGAAAATGCACGTATTAAGTTCTTTTTTAAAAAGCAAAGGGTTTTTGAAAAAGTCAGATGACATAGGGGTTTAAAGATGCCCTTACTAAATATCAACGTCCAAACAATAAAAAAGGTTTCATGAAAATGCCTTATAAGCTTTATAAGCCTTTGAAAGTTTACAAAATAACCGCGACACGCTAGCGGGGGTAATGCACCCATACGCATTACCCAAAGGCGTAAAAACTGTGCCATATCCTCTGATATTGAGAACTTGATATTACGATGTGGCCTTCTTTGCTTTACGAGATCGAGCGCGGTTTGTGTTCGATTTATTGGGGTCTGAGGTAGGCGTTTGACGTTTATTGCAGGCAAAAGAAAACCCGTTTAAATACCTATATTTTTGAAAGAGTTGGGTATCGAAACGGGCTAACTAAGATAGGAGGCAATTATGCCATATATCAATTATTTAGGCAAGGTTCAGATACCTTGTAGCCGCGATTTAGCGCAGATTTATCAAATAAATCACGCTGAATTATTTGCAGTGCTAGTGCGCTGTTATTTTATTTTACCGTCTGCTTATCGGGCGATAGTCGATAGTGAGTTAAGCAAGGGGGATCAATCATGAGCAAGCCTTTATCTCGCCCTGCATTCCGCTACCACGGCGGCAAATGGCGCATTGCACCATGGATTATTTCTTTTTTCCCTGACCATGAAAAATATATTGAGCCATTTGGCGGCGCGGCAAGCGTTCTATTAAGAAAAGAACCTTCTCATATTGAAATTTACAACGATGTAAGCAATAGATTAGTCCGCTTCTTTGAAACAATTCGCAACCAATCAATGCGAAATGAGTTAATTGAGTCGATGCGCTTTACACCTTACTCCCGTGAAGTGTTCGACCTTTCGCAAAATACCAAAAACAGTAAAACATCAAGTGCGGTTGAAGATGCACGAAATATTTTAATATTGTCAGCAATGGGTTTCTCAAGCGATGCAATTTCAAGAAAAGGAAAAACAGGCTTTAGAACTCATCCTGACGCTGTAAGCGCATTTAACAATGACTTTGATCATTTGCACAACATTGCTAAGCGATTAAAGTCTGTTGTAATTGAAAATAAGCCCGCGCTTGAAATTATAAAGAATTATGAGTCTATCGATAGCTTAATCTATGTCGATCCTCCCTACGTTCTTAGCACCAGAAATAATAAGTTGGGTGGTTATAGTCACGAATTAACAACTAAAGATCACGAAGCATTGCTTGATGTTTTGATAAAAAGTCCCGCAAAAGTGATTGTTTCTGGATATAAAACTGATATTTATTGCGATAAATTAGCTGACTGGAAAATAGTTAATTTCAATGCTCTCGCTCAAAGCAACAAAGGCAGCATTCACAAAACTGAGTATTTATGGATTAATCAAAAGGCGCAAGAATCAGAAAAAGGCAAGCAAACAGATATGTTTGAGTTAAGTGAGGAGGTGCAATCATGAGTCAAAATAATAATGCACAACTTCACCACACAAACAATGTGACGCATTTAAACGTCCCGCAAATGAATGTTCCACCGTGGTCGCTCGAAGCCGAGCAATCTGTTTTAGGGGCATTTATGCTTGATGAAAACAGTATTGATCGCATTGCATCGATTATCGCTACAGAAGATGTGTTTTATCGCCACGACCACCGTTTAATCTATACCGCAGCATTAGAGCTACATGCTGCAAAAACAGGCTTAGATGTTATTACCCTTTCAGACCATCTTGGTAGGCGCAATCAACTAGAAGATGCGGGCGGGCTTGCCTATTTAGGTACTATCGCAAAAGATACCCCGAGTGCGGCGAATGTGGTTGGCTATGCGAAAATTCTGCAAGAAAATTATGTATTAAGAAGCGGAATTGATCTGTTGACGCAGCAAATCGCAAAGCTTTTTAATCCCGGTCAAAACAGTGCGAAAGTTATTATCAGCGAGACAGAGGCAGGTTTATTTAAACTCTCTAACAGTCTTATTGAGCAGCAAAGCGAGATGGTTTCTCTCAATGTCGCATTACGGGATACGATGAATATGATGGGTGAGCAAGCCAAGGTAGACCTTAGCACGAACCCATTATTAGGCGTAACCACAGGTAGCGCGACATTAGATAAACAAACCAGTGGTTTTGTCGCAGGCGATCTAATTATCGTGGCAGGTCGCCCATCAATGGGCAAAACGACTTTCGCAATGAATGCAGCCTCGGCGGTGGCTGAAACAAAGGCTGTCATGGTTTTTTCGCTCGAAATGCCCGTTCACCAATTAACGCAACGTATTATCTCTGATGCTGCCTCACTTAATTTGAGTGATGTAAGAAATCCTTGGAATCTCAATAACAATGGAGGTAAAGGCTGGGCAAGGATAGCGAGTGGTATCGAGAGTAGCCTGATGAATAAAAAGCATAATCTATTTATTAATACTTCGCCCTCAATTAATGTACATGATATTCGCGCTTCATGTCGCAGAATGGTTCGCAAGCTAGAAACAAAGCACGATGGCTTAGGTTTGATTGTCATTGATTACTTGCAGCTTATGGAGTCTGCACGACCTTCTCAAAATCGCAATCTTGAATTATCTGAGATTACGCGCGAACTTAAAAAGACAGCATTAGAGTTTAATGTACCCATCATTGTATTATCACAACTCAGTCGTAAATGTGAAGAGCGTCCTAATAAACGCCCAATCATGTCCGACCTGCGCGATTCAGGCGAAATTGAGCAAGATGCTGATCTAATTATGTTTATGTACCGTCATGAAGTGTATGAACCCGATGATTCGGGATCAAAGGGCAAAGCCGAGATCATTATTCGTAAATTTCGTAATGGTGAAATTGGCACGGTTAATCTTAAGTTTGAAGGGCAATACGCACGGTTTCGTGATCTTGATAATAACGAAGCTTATAATACCCCTACCTCAACAGCTCTAGCTCCAACTCCCAATCCTACCCATCCTTTTGCACCACCAGCAATAAAGCATAATAAGGGGCAATTCTAATGGCTGCTATCGTTTCAGTTTCAAGTGAAGCACTCAATGTGCTGATTGATGAACCACCTGAGTTATCAAAGTTGTATTTATGTTTGGTCTCGAATATGGACTATGAGACATGCGTGGTCGGTATTACTTATCGTATTAACGATGCGTACCTACGCGAACGGCTCTCTGTTCCCACCGTCAATGGTCGCAAAGGATGCACGCCTACTCGTAGCAAAGTGCGATCTGTACTTGCAAGAATGATCAAAGTATCCCTGCTAGTTAATCGAGGCAAGCATGTTTTTTACTTGCCTTTTGAAGCTGCGAATTTTTCTGGCCAAAAAAGGTACGACCATAGGTTGACCGAAGGTAAATCACTAGATGTACCTAATAAATCAAATAGTTATGAAAAGGTACAGCCCGAGGTAAATCAAAGGTACAGCCCACATCTTTACAACAACATCAACATAGAAAATATTGGTGATTCTGTTGAAAGATTCGCCATGAGTTTAGATTGGAAATACAATCGAGAATGGATAAAGAGCTATTTAACAAAGCGTGGAGATGATGTGTCCAAGATCGATATAGATTGGATAATTGAATATCAGGGACACTGGGAAGCAAGAGCGCATATTCAGAAATCGCAACACGAATGGGATGTTCATCTTGCTAACTATCTTACTCAGTTTATTCGTAACCCTGATAAATTCGATCAGCTTAACGGCTTAAATGAATATAAAACGAAAGCGAATGCTAATCGCCGTGTTAACAATCAAAGCGCAGCTACGGGCTTTATTCCACCTATTCCTCAATATGACCACGCCTTGCCAGCCTATGCCCTGCGAAACGGCTTTCCTGAGTGTGCGGATGGCAAGTCATTCAAACAGTACAGATCATTGCTACAGACGCTAAGAACGCAGCGTATCGATGCAATGCAATCAGTGAATGCAAACAAAGAAGTAAGGTAGTTAGTAATGATTAATTCAAGTGATCGCAGCAATAGTTCAACAGGTGTTTGTGCCTCAGGTAAAACAGGGCATCGGCAATCAGGTGTTCAAGATGCAGTCGCTTGGATTAAACAGTACCCCGGCATTGATGGTTACACCGTCGCTTGGTTACATGCGGGTGGTCAACTTAGGATTGATCAAGGTATGTATTACTTCGAGGGTGAAACTAAAGGCTTAGATATTCCACGTTTTTCGCAGGCATTAAAGATTCAAGTACGTGTCACTGAAGCGGCTAAGCGCGGTCTGATTGTTTCAACCACGCGGTTAATTAATCGACGTGTTTCAGGTGTGAATAACGAGGGTGTTAGTTTTGTCAATCACATCAAATCGACGGGCTATAAAGTCGCGGGTGATGCTGATCCTGTTTTACCAATAGCACAACCAATTGATGATGGTAATACAGGTGATGATGGTGGTGGTACGGGTGGCACGGTGCGCGGTATGCCTAAGGGTTTTATGGATAGATTATTCGGAAGTGATGAATGAAGTTGATAGTTATTTAATTTATTGACTAAGTATTTTAATTTTTTTGTTATTTAATTTGTGGGGAATTTATGGCTGAATCAAAAGGTATCATTGAGTTATTAACAATGATGAATCCTAAATCGTCGGGGGATTTTAAAACAATGGCAGTATCTGCTGCATCTCAAAACAAAGGAGCCAAGTGTATAGTGACAGGTATATCAAGAGAAGATGTGTTATCGGCCTTGGTAGGACTGAGGTCATTTGAAACAGCTTTTGTATTTGCTTTTGTTAACCCCAACGATCAACAGATGATACTAGGGGATTTTTCAGATTTGGCTTATCGTGTCGGCTTTGATCAGCGTAATCACTTTAGATCGATGTCATTTGAAACAGAGCTTGGTCGTCGTGACTTGTTCCCGCCGCTATGGTTAGCCGCATGGTGTGGTTACTGTGGCAAAGGTGGTAAGATAAGCGATCGGTGGTTAGCAAATCGAATCTGTGTCGGTCGTTCAAAAGCGAAAGCAATTCGACCCATTGTTGATGATGCAATTGCTTTACTGCATAGCTCTGAAGCAGATGTTGCATCTCATTTACGTCGCAATCTTTATGAGCAATAAAGGGGCTAAAAATAAAGTGGTTGATTTGCGTGCCACTTTTGATGTATATTTTTCTAGAGTGCAGATTATTTTCAATCGAACCAGATCGCTTTCAATTTCGCCAAACTTTCATCAAATAAAAAAATCAAAGGTAGGGGGTAGTTGTATCCCTACAGCCTTTTACTAGCTAGACCGTGGGGGATATAGCTTTGTCGGCGGATTGAGATTTTTAAGGGGGGGGGTAAGCTCAAAGTACTAATAAATATAGAAAAAACAAAGAATTTCAACCATAAGGCGTATTATGATTATTTCGTAATACGCCTTTTTTGTGGACAAAATAAAGCTCAATCAATTCTCCTTGATTGGGCTTTTTTTATGCTCGATTTTATCAAAACAACAGGAAAAACAATGCAACTAAAAGGTAAAGAAAAAGCCACGCTCACGGCTCAATTGCAATCTGCTTTAGGTATAAAAGCAGATGGTTTGTATGGTAAACAAACTAAAGCATCTTTGAGAAATTTTGCAACTATTTATCAAAAAATGAAAAACGAAAATTTGCTGGATCGCATTAATTTAGATGAACTCAGTCCTAAGCCTTTTGTTGTGACCGCGAAAGCAATCAAGGTCATTGCCTCTGTAAATTGTGATGTGCGCGGATTATTCTACAAAACACCTAATTCACCCAAGGTCACTTATCAACAATTTGCGGACGAAATTAACAAGTGGTTGGACTACTACAAGATGACCCACCCGCTGATCGTTTTTCACTTTTTAGCTCAGATTTGCCATGAATCGGACCGTTTTTGCGCCGTGGAAGAATACAGAAATCGGGATGGTTCAATCCCGGCTCGGTGGAATAACTACAGAGGCGGTGCAGCAGCGCATGGCCGCGGCTTAATTGAAATCACACATGATGAGAACTACAGAAAATATTTTAACCACATTGGCAAAGCTCTACCCAAGTCTGTTTTAGTGACAGAATTGGAACACATTGTACGTTCCGCGATGTTTTATTGGGTGCATGGCAGTGCATGGGGAAATATCAATAAACGTGCTTTAGATGATGATTTTCTTTATATCACCATTGCCATTAATGGTGGATTTAATGGTGTTGATGATCGTAAAAAAATCTTACTCCGTCTGCAAAAATACGTGCCAGAATTTTATAAATTGGATACAGACACACATTACTGCTTAAACAATTCTGAGCTTCAATTTACAAAAAATGGTAAAAAAATCTTTAAACGCCTTAATCGGGACTGCATCTAATGAAAGATAAGTTAATGAAAATACTGGGATTAGCTAAACCGCTCTTAAATAGAAAACGTAGCAAAATAGAGCCGTTGAAAAAAATATCTGAGGATGAATATAAATACTCATTCTCTGTAACAGCACAAAATCTAATACTGAATGAATTTGAATCGAATGGCTGCGGCTGGGTAGGTGTAAATCGATGGATTGCTGTATTGCTAACTCATCTTTTTTCATTTGATTTGCGTGAACCATGCCATATTCACGACGCGGAATGGAGTATTCCCTTGGATCAGAAAAGCCCTAGACACAGAATGCAATCAGATAATAATTTAGAAGCTAATTTAGCTATTAAGATTGAAGAATATCGTAATCATCCTGAAAAACTTAGTCCATTTCGTCGAAAGCTATACGAAAGTTCAGCTATTTATCGTCGTGCTTATTCATGGTCTATTGATAATCTACCGCAAAAATATCATGCAGTCGTTACTGCAATTGGTAAAAAGCACTACTGGCATCATAGCTAAAGGAGTTAGTAGTGCAAGATCAATCTTTTTTACTCACGATGTTTGTGCTAGCTATTTTTGGACTAATTTTTGGGCGTTATCAATACAATCGCAGTCGAGGAATTTGTCGTAAAGGCATGTTTTTATTAGAACTAGCCTTTTCGATTGTGGGTATTTACGTTTTAGGGGTATGGATATTAAATTTTCCTATTATTAACGCGCGGGAGATATTGTTGGCATTTATGGCAATCACAGTGGCGATATTGGGAATTATTTCAGTTGATGGCTGGATCAGCTCAATCAAAATTAAAAACAAGGATGCACAACGACAAGAAGCTAAAAAAATGAGAGCAGACTATGAGCTTAGATATAAGTCCGACCGAAATTGCTAAATGGCTTGATCTTGTTGCCAACCTTTCTTCTCAACCTTTAAGCGTTATTTTGATAGTTGTGGTGGCGATACAATGGTACGCCCTGTATCGGCTGGCGGGCAGTTACTTGATGCAAGGTATACGCAATACACGCTTAAAATTAGTCTTGGCTTTTAATATCATGGAAAAAGAAAATATTATGCTCAAAGAAGCAGAAGGACGTGTTGATGATATTGCCTACAAGGGCAAACCACCCGAAAATAACCGAGAGTAATCATGCCCAAAGCACTTAAGCAAATGCACTACAGTACACCTGACTTGCCCATTTTAGATTTAAGTAAGCATGACCCTAATCAGCAGCGAGAAAGCTCTACAAAACGGGGTTATAACTACAAATGGCAGAAACTCAGACAGCACTTTTTGATGATGAACCCCTTATGTCATGATTGTGAAGCAGAAGGGCGTGTGGTGGCTGCAAATGTAGTGGACCACATTAAACCGCACAAGGGTGACTTAGAAATATTTTGGGATTATGACAATCTACGCGCACTTTGCAGTAGTCACCACAACCGAAAAACAGCTAAATATGATGGAGGCTTTGGTAATCGTCGCCAACCAAAAACTAAATAAAGGAAAATACAATGGAAAATACAGCGGTCGCTAAAATTACCGATCACCCCGACTTTGAAACTAGCTTGGTGGAGGATGCAACACTTAACCAACTACCAGAATTCCCCGATTATCTAACTCCGCTTGCCAAAAAGCATTGGCCAGAACTGGTTGAATCATTGGGTAGACATAAAATAATCAATGAATTAGACAAGGATGTACTCGGTATTTACTGCTCAATGGTTGCACGATTTATAGAGCTAGATATAAAGCTAGATGATGTAGGGATAACACAAAAAAGCCCAAAGGGTTACGAGGCGGAAACAGCCACGTTCACCGCATGGAAAAGTTTATTAAAACAGATTCTGAGTTATGCCAAGCAGCTCGGTCTAACACCCCCCGCCCGCGTAGCTCTGCAAGCCAATAACAATCCGCAGCAAACCGATCTGCTTGATCTTTAAAAAGATAGAAAGCCATCCGCAAAAAAGCCAGTCACAGCGACTGGCTTTTTTATGCCTAAAATAAAGTTCCCACACCGCATTTAAGGCAGTCAATATTTTAATAACCAAATCAAAGGAAACATTAACCTCATGAATTATAACATAATTAAACTAGGAAAAACGATGAAAGAACTCGGGATAATTATTAAAGAAAATCAGGCTTTGTTGTGGTCTTTGCTAGCAATATGGGGTGTTATTTCGCTAGCAGAAACACTTATGCCATTGCTGCTAAAGGTATTTAGCTAAAAAATGAACCCACAACAACAAAAAATAGCTCAGCATTGCCTTAAGCTTGCTCGAGAATACGCTAAAGACGTAATATCAGGGACAGTTGTTGCTTGTAAATGGGTCAAATTGGCAGTAAAAAGGGACGAAAAGGACCGAGAAAACGCGCATTTGCGTGGTTTAAGCTTTAATGAATACGAAGCAGCACGGGTTTTAGTGTTCTTTTACTACCTAAAACACTATAAAGGTGAGTGGCGCGGTAAGCAATTGCAGCTTGAGGCGTGGCAATGTTGGATAATATCCGTGGTTTTCGGTTGGCAAAACAAGGATGGATTGCGACGATACAATGAAGTTTATGAAGAAGTCGCACGTAAAAACGGTAAAACCATTAAATTAGCAGGTATAGGTGGGTTTATGTTGCTGCTCGATGGCGAAGGCGCACCCGAGGTCTATGCAGCAGCAACCACCAGAGAACAATCTAAACGATTGTGGCGCGATGCTCGAAAAATGCTTGGTTACGCGCCCTCAGTTAAGCGTTTAATTAAAATAAAAGACTCTGAAAGCCTAATTGAAGCCCCTTCAAATGATGGTTTTTTTATCCCGTTATCCCGCGATGCAGAGGCAATTGACGGTGCAAACCCTTCCGCAGGGTTAGTTGATGAATTGCATGCTCATAAAACTGCTGAAATCTACAATGTTATTATTTCAGGGATGGGTTCACGTTCACAACCTTTGTGTTGGGCAATCACAACAGCAGGAAGAGTGCGACCTAAAGAAGAATCTATTTGTTTACAGAAGCGAGAATACGGTTGCAATGTACTAGAAGGGAAATATCAGGACGATAACTTTTTCTGCATTATTTACGCTTTGGATGCAGGAGATGACTTTCAGAATGAAAAAAACTGGATTAAAGCTAATCCTAATTTAGAGTATAAAATTGGTGTAGATAGCAAAGGTAAAGCCGTGATGCGCGGATCAGTCAAACGTGATTATCTACGCAAAGAAGTCACCAAGGCTTTGAATAGTCCCGTGTTTCGCTTTGGAGTATTAACTAAAAACTTTAATGTATGGCGTTCTAATGCGATAAGCTGGTGCAACTTGGAAGAATGGGATCAATGTAAGGCAAGCTATGAACTCGAATCATTCAAAGGGGCAGGTGAGGTTTATGGCGGTTTAGATTTAGGTAGTATCAGTGACCTGACTAGCTTTAGTTTGATTGCTGTGTTTCCCAACGGTGAAAAACGGGCATGGTCGCGTTCGTGGATACCCGAGGCAGCAGTATTGCGTGCTGTCAAAGAGCGCGGTTTACCTTACGACCTTTGGGTGGAACAAGGTTGGCTGGTTGCTACACCGGGCAATGTAGTCGATTACAACTTTATCCACGCAGATATTTCAGGGTTATCAGGACAAACAGGGCTATTAGACGATCTACCACTGGTTAATATTGCGGTAGATCGCTGGTCAATTCATCAATTTGTTAAAGATTTAAAAGAAGAATTACAAGATAAATTAGTTGCAATGGGGCAGGGCTATAAATCTATGTCACCTGCAACCAAAGAGCTAGAGCGGCTGTATTTGTCCCAGCAACTGCACCATGATGGTAATCCTGTCCTAAAATGGGCGATGGGCAATGTGGTTGCCGTGGTTGATCCTGCCGAAAACGTAAAACCTGACAAGAAAAAATCATCAGAAAAAATTGACCCTGCCGTGTCATTGATAATGGCAGTGGGTGCAATGCTAGGTGGTGAAACAGAATCTACTGAATCTGCCTATGAAGAGGAAATTTATATCTAAACAATGGGTTATAAAAACAAAAAAGCCCAAGAAACATAAGGTTCTTTGGGCTTTTTAGGTATAGATAGTATCTTATTTATATTTTTCTAACTAAGCGATAGCTCTTTGAAGTTTCTTAAGTGCTTTCGCCTTGCGTCGCTTCCAGAACTCTTCTGCTTCTTTTTCATTATCAGTATCTTGTGTACCTAAAATTGTAATTAAAGGATCAACTTGCTGTCTAATTTTAGCTTGCGTTTCCATTAATATATCAGCGACATACTCAACATCTTCTGACAGTGCCTTGCGGTTAATCACAATCCAATCAGGATGGAACTCAGCTACTTCTTTCATGACAGTATCGATGCTGTAATGACCTAAATGCTTCATCTCAACTTGCTCAGGCTCTGACTCAATAAGCTGCGGTAATTCTGCAATCTTTGCAGTAAGAAAAGAATGCAATTCATATTTGGTACGAGTCACTACATACTGTTTCTTTAAACTAACGCATTTAATATTAATACCCTCTAGCCAAAGGGCTAAATTATCCATGCTAATAATGGATAATTTACCTTCAACCTTACCTAAATCCAAGGTTTCCAGCGTAGCGCGTTTGGATTGGTAGCGATAATCCAGTGTTGCAGCAGAGACAACGCTTTCAAAATCAACCCAGAGTGCATTATTGTGCTGTACCAATAATAAGGTCGAACCGTGGTATTTGAGAGGGATTAAAGATGTAGGTATATGAATTTTTTGTTGGAATGATGGAGTGTTACCTATGGTCATCCAGTCGTATACCCAATTAGTTACCTGAACAGCAAATTCAGGGCTAAGCCATTGTGCAAAATGGATTGCAGCTTTAGGATGAATCCATGTTCCTTGCTCTTCATTTCCCCCCTTAAGTGTTTGAATTAAATCCGATGTGCAAATTTGCACATCGGTCGATAGTGCTGTTAAATATTTTTTAGTTTTTGATGATCTGAAGTAAGTACTAAATTTTCTTTGCGTCATACTACACATAGCTGTTGCTGATAAATAGCCGTCGCTTTGCCTTTGGGGTATGTTGAATTTTTTAAATGAACGATGTGTTAACGGTGTGTTAATATTATTACTGGTCATAGTGATCTCCTATTTAGATCATGTTGATTAGCCTTAAAGGGGCTTCCTACAGCTCTTTTAAGGTACTGAATATCTTTATTTTTCCTGTTTCTCTGCTGACTTTAATCTCTCGTATTCATGAAAGGATAAAAGTACATTTTCTTTATTCCCTCTAACGCTGATTATTACAGGGTCTCTAAAAGATTCTTTCAGGTATTTGCCTAGCCTTAATTTAAGTTCTGTTGATGTAACTTTCATCATATCCTCCTTGTATTTTAGCTATTATAGCTCTAATTAGCTAATACAGTCTATATAATTCATTAGGAATTAGCATAAAAATCAAATATGGATTTGATTAATAAAATTAAGTGCCTGAATTAACTATGATATCGGTTATATTTAGCCAACACAAAACTGTGGCGGCTAAATATTTAGAGTATCCAATGCTTGAATTTATACACAGAAACAAAGGGGTTAGGTAATAATAATGATGAAATTATTAATCTGAACTTTAATATGTATACATATTAATCATAGATCACTAAGATTAAAATCTGACAATTGGTAGATGTTGTAGTTAACAGGAGAAATATTTATGCGATTCGTGGTAATTGATGTGGAAACAGCAAATCCTGATCAAGGTAGTATTTGTCAGATAGGGGTCGTGGCATTCGAGAATGGAAAAGAAGTTGATTCATGGTCAACATTAGTTAACCCTGATACGTGGTTTCATTGGATGAATATTGATATTCATGGCATAGACGAGGATGATGTTAAGGATTCTCCATCCTTTTTAGAGGTTAGCTCCAAATTAAGTCGATATTTATCAGAATTTCCTGTGGTGGTTAGTCATACTATCTTTGATAAAAATGCACTCACACAAGCTTTTGCTAAAATTAATGTGCCTCCACCTCAATGTGTTTGGCTGGATAGTGCTAGAGTCGCAAGACGGACATGGGAGCAATTCGCCTATGCAGGTTATGGTTTGGCTAATCTTGCTGCTTATATTAAGTTTGAGTTTCAGCATCATGATGCTTTGGAGGATGCGAGAGCATCAGGCATGATACTTTTGGCGGCAATTAAAGAGTCAGGAAAAACGATTGAAGAGTGGTTGCAGCTTTCCTTTAAGTCTATTATGCAAATCCACTCACCTGATAACAGTTATTTAAAGGTAATCAAAATAGAAGGCAATCCTGATGGGGATTTATTTGGCGAGGAAGTCGTTTTTACAGGGAAGCTAAGTATAATACGTCGAGAAATTGCTGCAATTGCCGCAGAAGCAGGTTGTTATGTTTCGCCCACCATTAGAAAAAAGACCATAACCATACTTGTAGTTGGTTCTTTTGAAGTTGCCGCACTAAGAGGTAATAAAATTAGCAGCAAGCAAAAGAAAGTTGAGCAACTTGCAAAGCAAGGAGTACCGATAAGAATAATGACAGAGCAAGATTTTTTATCTTTGGTGAGAGGATAAAACCTCGTCCATTCCTTCAATTACTGAAATATAGCCATCAGATTTACAATGCTGAGCTGGCTTTGCGCGTCCACATGTATACATATTGCTCATGACAAACTAAAATCATGTTTGTAACTTGATTCTTAAAGATAAAGGGTGATAAGTATGAGTGAAAAGGCAGAAGTAATAGAGTGGGCAAGAATGCTATTAAGAAACCCTAATAAGTGTGTAATCTTGGACACAGAAACAACGGGACTAGGGGATGATGATGAAATTATTGAATTGGCCATTATCAATACATCAGGCAAAACCTTGATGAATCAGCGTTTTAAGCCTTTAGAGAAAAGAGAATTCGCAGATGCCACTGCTATTCATGGTATTGAATATAAGGATTTAAAGGATTGTCCCACCATTGACGCATATTATGATGAAATCACCCAGCTACTAAAGGGGAATTTGGTCTTAATTTACAATGCAAAATACGATAAACGCCTACTTAAACAATCATTTAAAAAAGCAAATAAAACCTTTCTTTATAAAGATTATGAATTCAACTGCGTTATGCTCAATTATTCTGCTTATCTGGAGGTAGAGCGTTGGCAAAAACTGCAAGGGGGTGATCATTCTGCCCTGGGGGACTGTATTGCTGCTTTAGATTTAATAAAAATGATGAGCCACTCAACGGGTTCACTTATCAAGAAGAAAGTCAGTAATCTATTAGTATTATTAATGGGGAATGTTTTGCTAATATTAGGTGTTGTATTTATGATTTTTGCACCATTGGCGGGAGGTATGTTGGTGCTTTCAGCCTTGTTTGTATTACCCGCCCCTAGAAACTTCTTCTATGCGGAAACAGGTAGAACTATACCGACTAAAGGCAAAGGGCTGATTATATCAATGTTCATTGTTGCTTTCTTTGTCTTTATCGTGCAAGCATCAGAAAAGGATCGTCAAACCCGCCTTGAAGTACAGCAGCAAGTCATCAGTACAGAAAAGTAAATATAATCCCTAAAAAATGCTGTAAAAACAGTGAGTAAAAAAATCAAATAAAAAAGTGGTTGATTTGCGTGCCACTTTTAGTGTATAAATTACTATAGTTCAGCGACAAACAGATAAAAAGTCCCTGAGGAAAGAATTTAAACACAAAAAAAGCTCGTCACTTTACTGCGACGGGCTTTTTTTATGCCCAAAGAAAAGCCGATGACGGAAATCATCGGCTTTTTTTATGCCCAATCAATCATACGAATGAAGGTAAAAATGACAGATAAAATAGCCGGCAAAGCAGGAAACAGAATTTCATCCGCCATCGCAAGCGGTTTGATTTAGTAATGCTAAGCGATATATTTACATTTCTGGTGGGTTTGATGGGCTTTATAGCCTTTACTTACGGCTTGTATCAATGGCAACCCATCGTTGCTTATATTCTTGGTGGGTTGTTTGGTATGTGGTATAGCTGGTATGTCAGCATTGGAGCTGAAATCATGCTACTTAAACAAACCTCGGCTGATAAAACTTAGTGTTTTTTAGAGGACTGATGGCGACCCGCAGTACGGGTGTATCTCGCCCGTCATCTTGGTTTAGTTCTGCGCTAGGGGGTGCGTCTGCTAGCAAGTCAGGCATTCACGTCACACCCGAGAGCGCGATGGGTTTTATTGCTGTGTATGCTGCTGTTCGATTGTTATCAGAATCCGTAGCACAACTGCCTTGCAATCTTTATCGACGCACTGACAAAAAAGGCAATCGAGACAAAGCCACTGACCACAGCCTATTTGATAAATTACGCCACGCTCCTAATGACTGGATGACTGCTTTTGATTACCACGAATATCAGCAGGGCGCGCTGGGCTTGCGCGGCAATAGTTACAATCGCGTCATGCGTAGCGGCTCGGGTGAAATTGACGCGATTATCCCGCTTGACCCATCGCAAGTTATTGTACGAGTCGATAGTAATCGTATGCCCGTATTTGATCTGCTAGAGCAAAATGAATTTAATGTGCCTTATTCCAAAATGCACCATATCGCCGCTTTTAAAACTAATGCTTATGTAGGCTTATCACCTATTCAAGCAGGACGTGAGGGAATTGGTTTAGCGTTGGCCACTGAACAACATGCGAGCGAAATATTCTCGAATGGCACAAACCTAAAAGGCACACTAGAACGGGATTGGGTCCAAGGTGCAAAACCATTAGGTAAAGAGCAGGTTGACGCATTAAAAGCACAATGGAATAAGTTGTATCGCGGTCTAGGGGCATCTGATGATATAGCTGTATTGCAAGACGGTTTTAAATTTAAATCCATTAGCATGAGCAATGAAGATGCACAACTGCTTGCTAGTCGGGCGCACAGTATTAATGAGGTGGCGCGGCTTTATAATATCCCGCCGCACATGATTCAATCATTGGATAAAGCGACCTTCTCCAATATAGAAAGCCAAGCATTGCAGTATGTTATGTACTCATTAATGCCGTGGGTTAAACGCCATGAAGCCGCTATGATGCGCGACTTACTCACTCAAGAAGAACGCAAAGATTACTACATTGAATTTAATGTTTCGGGGCTACTAAGGGGTGATATGGCAACCCGCTTTAACTCTTATGCACAAGGTAGGCAATGGGGTTGGCTCTCAGTGAACGATATACGTCGCTTAGAAAACCTGCCCCCTCTAAGCAAAGACCAAGGTGGTGATATTTACCTGCAACCAATGAATATGGTAGATGCAGGCGATTACCAAAAACAAGCCGTTAATAAAAAGGTCGATAAAGAAATGCAAGCCATTAAAAGAATTGCGAAAAATGAATGATAAACATTTAGTGAGAATTACTAGAACCATTGTATTGGTGGCGCTTATCTTGAATCCAGAGCTTGTGATTTTTATCCTTAAAGGACTTTTTTAAATGCCAGAAATAAATTACCCCTATCTCGCTTCACAATTATTAAATACGCCCTTGATGTGTACACCACAGTTACGTGATGCAGTGCAGCAAGCTATTTTGCCTAAAATTCTAGGCAAAGGTGATACTAATGTATTGATTCAAAATGCCACTACTGTGGATCCACAAGACCCTAGTGCGCTACCAAGCCATTTAAGCGAATGGCGTGATGCGGAGACCGTAGAATACCAAACTAATAATGGCGTATTGGTGATACCCGTCCATGGTATTTTAACCACGCGTCGCGGTAGCTATGATGCAGAGTGTAGTGAAGTCACTAGCTATGAAAAGCTTAGCGGTTTGCTAGATGCAGCTTTAGATTCGGATGCGGTTAAACACATTGTTTATGATATTAATTCGAATGGGGGCTCAGCGATTGGCTGTTTTGATTTTGCTGAACGTATTTACCAGGCCCGATCTATTAAACCTTCCACTGCCATTATTAATTACAGTGCTTATTCAGCCGCTTATGCGCTTGCTAGTGCTGCTGATGAAATCGTGGTATCAACGACTTCAGGAGTGGGTTCGATTGGTGTGATTGCGACACATGTCGATATGAGCAAAGCACTGGATGAAGCGGGTTTAGTCATGACCAGCTTCTATCGTGGTTATCATAAAAACGACTTATCACCTTATGAAGCCGTCACTAAAGAAGCTGCTGCAGAGCTAGATGATTTATACGATTTATTTGTACAAACGGTTGCCCGTAATCGCAACTTAAAACCTAAAGAAATTCAAACAACAGAAGCTAAAACTTATCGCGGTGCAAAAGCCATCGAGATAGGTTTAGCAGACAGGCTGGCTTATCCACAGGATGCGGCTAACAGCATTATGCAAACAGTGCTTGAACAGCATCCCCCGAAAATGCCTATTAGTACGCAAGCAGCGGCGATGGCAATGGAAGCGCAACTTTAATCAGTAAGACAAGGAAATTATGGATATTAACGATATGCGTCGCAAACGTGCGGCTAATGCAGAAAAAGCCCAGCAACTCGCTGCTATCGAAGCAGGTGGCACAGAATTAAGTGCAGAGCAATTGCAAGAATTTGAGACACTTAAAGCAGAAAACGACCAGCTAACCGCTAAAATTGAACGGGCTGAAGCATCAGAAAAAATGCGTGCAGAAGCCGCAAAACCGCTCGAAGTGCAGGGAACATTAGGTTTTGCAGCAACGCCCAAAAAGCCTGAAGTTAAGGGCGCAAAAGTCGCGCGGATGGTCAAGGCAATTGGTGCAGTGGGTCATGGTGGACGCGAGGCTGCAAACTATGCAGAAAACACGCTCAATGATCCCGATGTTGCAGCCGCACTAAATACGACGCAAGGCTCAGCAGGTGGAGTGCTTGTACCGCAAGCTTTTATGACAGAGATTATTGAACTGCTCACACCCGTATCTGTTGTGCGTTCATTCAATCCCACTATTTTACCCATGCCAAGTGGCAACTTAACTATTCCCAAAATGATTGGCGGAGCAACATCATCTTATGTGAGTGAAGGCGATGATACCAAGGCATCGGCACAAACTTTTGGAGATTTACAGTTAAGTGCAAAAAGTTTGCGAACATTAGTACCCATTTCAAATGAGCTGATTAACTATAGCGGTATTACAGATGCGATTGAGTCAATCATCGTACGCGACATGGTAAATAGTCAGGGCTTGCGCGAAGATTTAAGCTTCATTTCAGGCGACGGTAAAAATAATACACCTGTTGGTCTGCGTCATTCCGTCACAGCAGCTAACACATTGATTGCCTCGGACGGCTCAACGGTGCAAAAAGTCAAAAATGATTTGGGCAGTATGCAAGTGGCACTGCTCAATAAAAATGTCTTAATGCTAAATGCAGGTTGGATATTCACTCCTACGATTCAGATATTTTTGATGGATATTTCTGATGGTAATGGTAATAAAGTATTCCCAGAAATGGCTAATGGTACATTACGGGGCTACCCATTTAAAACCAGTAATCAAATCACTGAAGAAATTTATCTAACTGATTTTACAGACGCAATCATTGGTGATGCTGAAAACACGACTATCTCAATCTCGCAAGAAGCCAGCTATATTGATCCCGCAACTAAAACATTAGTCAGTGCTTTTAGTCGTAATCAAACTTTGATACGCGTTATTTCCGCGCATGATTTTGGAATGCGTCACGATGAATCAGTCGCAGTGTTGACTAAAGTACTCTGGAAATCAAAATAAATGCACACAGTCATTCGCCCCCCTGAGCAAGAACCTGTCACAGTGACAGAGTTAGCACAGAACTTGATGCTTGTTGCAGATTCAGGCGACTACACAGGTAATGAGTCCGATAAGCTCTTGCAGCTTATCCAAGCCGCGAGAGCGGATGCAGAGCATTACACGGGTCGTTATTTTGCTATGCAAGCAGTGCGCCATGCCTTTCCATTTCTTAGAAAAAGCATGGATTTACACACAGACACACAGTCGATTGATGTCGTAAAATATTATGACCAAGACAATAATCTACAAGAAATAAATCAAGAAGATTATTTTTCTGCAGGCAAAAGCTTACAATTAAAGCGTACAGATTTTAAGCTCTATCAACGCCCCGACGCGCTGCAAGTTGATTGTCAGGTCGGGCAAAATATGAATGTTTTACCTGATATTAAAAGAGCGATACTGTTGATCGCTTCGCATTGGTACGAAAACCGTGAAGCCACCACCCCGCTCAATGTCCGACAAGTACCTGCTGGACTCTCATAAAATGTACAGGATCGGTTAATTATGATGCGCTCCGCCCGCCTTCGGCAAACTATTACTTTTCAAAAGAAAGTAAAAAGCAAATCAGAACTAGGTCAATCCACCCACCACTGGCAAGATGAAATAACTGCGCCTGCGGAAGTAAGACCTTTTCCTGTCGGTTTGAAATCATCGGGTAGTACTTATAACTATAAAAACGATCATTTTGTCGATGGATCGAAATACCTAATCACTCTGCGCTGGCAGCCCGATCTAAAACCCACTAAAGCCCACAGAATTGTATGCAACGACGATGTATATGAAATATTAGGTATAGAGAATTACCTAAACCGTAACCGTGAGTGGCGCATTGCCACAAGGATAATAAGCTAATGCCTGCTGTCGATCTAAGAATGCTACATTACCAAGAAATCAAACGTCTGTTGAATGCAATGGAAGGCACGCTACTGCAAGAAAAAGCGCAAAAGGCAGGCGTTAGAGAAATAGCCAAGCCACTAAAAAAAGATTTACTTGCAGAAATACCCGTTAATACAGGCACATTGCGCTCCTCAATTGGCTACAAAGTCATGACCAAGAAGTTTAAAAGCTTTGTGGGTGTACCTGTCGATGATTTTTCGATGGAAATTGGGGCGACCCGAAAAGTGCTAGATAGACACATGGAAGAGCCTAAAAAACGCTTACAAGTGTATTTATTACGATTTTTAAATAACGGTGTAAGCCCCCATACTATCCACCGTCGTCGTCGTTCAGGCAGTTGGGGTGGCTTGTTTGTAGGTAATAGCAATCTAGGAAGAAGAGTCAATCACCCCGGATTTACAGGTCGAAAAATATCAGAAAAAATTTATGACAAACATCAACCACAATTTGAAGATTATTTTGTTCATGGTGCAGCCAGACATTTAGAAAGATTTGGCGTTAGAGCGGTAATATAATGAGTAGCCAAACCAGTGCCATCGCCTCGCTTTTGTCAGTGATTGGTGTACCCGTTATCAGCGGTATTTATAATGATCGTAGCTCAAAGATTAAACCCGCCTCCGCACGTTTATATGAACTATTAACGCAGCATTTGAATGCCGAGCAAGTGCATCCTGTCACATCGCACGAACAGCGCAGCTATCCTGATTGCGTTTATAGTCTAGGCTCAGCAGATGCGGTGGTTGTTAACACAGTAGAAGTCGCGCATATCGTGCGTTTTTTTGTTGTTTTACGAGATAAAAATATTGATACGCTGAGTGCGATTGCTGACAAAATCACGAATGCAATTGAAGCGGAAGCAGGTATGAATGCTATCGATATAAGCAGCGGTAGCTATGAACCCGAAGAGAAACTTTATCATTTTGCGATTGAGTTAGAAATTAGCTATCCGTTGGGTGTTACTGAAAATCAGTCTAGTAATGCTATTGCTGTGCTGTATCCCAATGCTACAGCCGACGAGTCGCCTTACACGGGAAACTGCATACGACAACGTATCAGAAATCTTTATACGATTGTTATTATGGCAGCATCAGAAAGCGCACTGGATCATCTAATTGATCAGGTGCAAACCTTATTAATCGGCAAAACCATTAGGGATAGCGTCACAGCTTTATCTTTTAAAGACGGAAAGATAACAGACATCGGTGGTGGCTTATTTTGTCGCATTGAACGCTATGTCGATACACACAGAATCCCATCAATCAAGTAGGCATAAGCATGGCAGTACTAGAAGGCACAAAAGAACAGGGTTACACCATCAAACATCAAACCGAACCTAAGCCCTTTGGAAAAAAGGACTTAAACCAACAAACAGATCAAGCAGTGACAAATAAAGATAAAATACCCCCCGTTGTCCCTGTAGATAAACTTAAAAATAAGTAGCAAGGAGTACTACAATGCCCACGGATATTGAAAGTCTTTCCAAATTTATCGTTGCAGGAATAGAGCAAACGGAAGGAACGGAATCTACCACCCTGAAGCTTTACCGTACCCGTAATCTATCGCCCGGTATTTATGAAGGTAATACAAAAAAACGCGAATACAACGGCGACGACGGCAGATACCAAACGACTGTGACCACGGGGCAGCATAGTAAAATTAGCTTTGATTGCGACTTTGCAGGTAGCGGTGATATTAATAATATCCCTGCGATTGATGACTTGCTTAGAGCTTGTGGACTCAATCGTGCTGCAAATCCTCAGGGCGGATATGACTATTTAATTGCTGATTCAGCTGATGTAGATAGCATAACGGTTATGTTTCGTCGATTAGTAGGCAGGGGTGATCAAGCAAGCGAAAAACGCTACCGTCGTTATCCAATTTTAGCCGCACGGGGTTATGTTGGCATAGAATGGAAGGCTGAGGAGGATCCATTATTTAAATTCGTGGATATAACAGGTGAATACATTCGCCCCGTCGAAGAGAGCATTCCCAAAATAGTATTTGATTACACGGATCAAGCCGACCCCTTACCTATCGGGACAAGTAATACACCTGTTGCACAGATTATGGGTAAAGATGTTTGTTTGCACGCAATGACAATCTCAAATTATAGCGGCTTTGAAGTCAGTCGCACGAATGCAGTAAATTGTGATCGCACTCGTTTAAAACCAAAACCTATTGAAGGTTCTTTAACAATTAAAGAACCCGATTGGGATAAAGAATTTCACATTTACGAAATTGCAGAGTCTCACGAAAAAATAACCCGCGTGTCACTACTAATGGAACACGGCACAAGCGCAGGCAATACACAGAGAATTTCTTGTGAAGAGATACAAATTCACGGCGTTAAAGATACGGACTTATCGGATGGAACATTAGGTAAAGAATTGTCGTTTACGTGCCTCAAAAAGCCTGTTCTTACTTTGTTTTAATGCAATTAATTAATGGAATATAAATACACATGAAATTTCAAAAGAAAAAGACATTTACGAGTGAAGCTCTCATTAAAGATAACAATGGCAAAGTTATCGATAAATTAAGATTAACTTATGGCTATCTCGGCATAAGAGCTGCAACAAAACTTGTTGATGAAAAGAAAGAAATGTTTGAGATGGTGGGTGACGAAATAAGCGAAGTGCGTATAGAAGGCATGACGATCTACCTAAATGACAAGTTAATCAATCACTTAGATAGCTGGAATCTAACAGGTGAAGGTGGCGAAAAATTGATAATTGACTCTGAAACATTGAGTGATGTTTTTGATTACCATGAGCTTTTTTGGGCAATTTGGGAAGACTGGAATGCTTATTTAATGCGTTTATCATCAGGTGTTGATGCAAAAAGAATGATGCGAGAGCTAGAAAGAAAAAACTACGGAAAATAGGGAAAATTTTATCAGGAAAATCTCAAGATAATGCTGCTGATCGTGATATTGATACGGATGATTTAAAGAGCTGGGGTGTGGATTCACGGCACTTAAAACAACACGAAAGAAAATCACAAAACATCGACGAATTTGAGGTTTTATATGGTAATACGATCGCTGTAAAATGGTTCTTTTCGCACGGATCAGCATTATTTGACACAGATATTAATGGCACAACGAGACTTAATTATATGCAAATTCAATACGGCTTAAAAATAGACGGATTTACAAAAAAACAAGCTAAGGATGTTTTTTGGCGTGTCAGAGAAATTGCAAATGGCTTGCAATAAAGTTTTCTATTCCTTGTATTTATTGATTTTAATGGAAAATAACTAATGGCATCACTCCGCACAAATATCGAAGTAGGCATTACCCGTATAGGTGATATGCTTGCTTTTGATCGTCTGCGCGGTGATCTGACTACCTTGCAAGCCTCAACTAGTCGCTCACGGGCGGAATGGGCGCGACATAATCAAAGATTAAGAGAATCAGCAGTAGCAGCGGAGCTTCTGCGCTCAAGAGTGCTTGGATTGAGTGCAGCTATGACGGGCTTATCCATGACGGGCGGTGTGCTGGCTATTGCTAAAACAACTCAGGATTTTATTGAGTTAAACAATAGTCTAGAAAATACACAAAGTCAGCTTGGTGTAGCGACTGAGCAAATGCAACTCTGGCAAATGGCGGGCGAAAAGGTCAATCTTAACGGCGAGAAGATGCGCGATATTATGCAAGATGTTGCTGATAAGATTGGCGATTTTGCGACAACGGGCGGCGGTGAAGCGAAAGATATTTTTGAAAAGTTAAATCTTGATATTCAAGAGTTGGTAAACCTAAGTCCTGATAAAATCTTATTAAAAATTAATGAGGCATTAGAGAAAACCAGCGATTTATCGAAAAATGAAGAAGTATTTTTAATGGAGGCACTTGCAAATGATGCCTCCAAGCTTCTACCCATACTTAAAGATAATGCAGTCGCGCTGGAAGAGATTCGGCGTATTGCCGAAAAAAGAAAGTTGTTTAATACGTCTGAAGAAGCTGACCTTTACTCAAGGGCGTACACTGAACTTAAAAACTTAAAATCAGCAATGACGGGCGTAGGTAAAGAAGCTAGTCTGATGGGCAGTGAAATAGCTGTTGCTTTTGCTCCAGAAATTGCGGATTGGATTGATAATCACCGCGAATCAATTGATGAATTTATTGATTCAATTGGGCAATTAGCTTCTGAAATTGCAAGTGGACAATTCGGTGATGAACTTGCTAATGATTTTTCGGCTTGGCTGGATATGTTTGATAATATTTCGTCAGGATTAAGCGATATTGTTACGAATGTTGATAGTGCGATTGGGCTTGTAAATTCCATTATTCAGGTATCCGCAATCGAAAACGAGCGCGATTATTCGCTAAGCATCCAAGGTATTATTAACTCTCTACTTGATTTACCATTAAATGCCAGTGTGGTATTTACTATGTTGAGTGAATACGGTTCTATAGCCGTATCAGAAGTTAGCACCTTCTTTAGTAATATGGGGTTAAGGCTGAGTAATGGGTTTTTACACATAGGTCATGGCTGGAGTGTAGTCATGAATAGTTTGAAGGTGGCAGGTGCTTATGCTGTTGATTTTCTTCTGGGTGCATTTGCAAAATTAGAGAATGCAAGAGCAAGCATCTTATCTGCTGTTGGTGCAACCGATATGGCAGCAGAGGCTAACGCTAAAGCTCAAGCCTACGCAGATTCAATGGGTAATGTTGCTGAAGCTCAAGCGAGAGCAGCGAAAGAAACAGAAAATTATAAAAATCAGTTAGCTGAGAATAACGCGGAAATAATACAGAATAATCTAAATCTAAATGAATCAAATTACCAGTCAGCATTAAAAATAGAGACAGCTAAAAAAGATCGAGTGGTTGCACTTGAAAATAAACAAGCTCAAGCAGAATTAAATAATGAGTTTTACAAAGCTGAAAAACAATTTAAAGACCTAGAAAAAGCAACCCGCATTGCTAACAAGACGATAGAAAATAGCGTTAAGACACATTCAAAAGCGACAGGCGCAATGGAAGCCGCAGCAAAAGAAGCTGAAAAAAACAAGAAAGCTACCAACAAACTAACAGATGCACAAAAAGCTGCTAAAAAAGCGACAAGTGATTTAGCTAAGGAACACGAACGTATTCAAAAAGCGTTTGAAAATGAAAAAATCGCACTAGAAGCGCATTATATAGAACTGGTAAAAGGTAAAGAGGCGGCTTACGCATTTAAAAAAGAAAAACAGGGCTTAGAACCTGCGATGATTAAAGAGTTGTTAGCATTAAAAGATGTTAACAAGGCAATCGAAGAGAGTAATAAACTTAAGAAAGAATCGCAAAAATATTACAAAGATCAGCTAAAAAGTCTTGATGATCAATTTGCAAAATTAACGTTATCAGAGCGTGCTTATAAAGCACTAAAGGTTTCACAAGAAAATCTAAATCCAGTGCTACAAGCAGAGGTTATGGCACGTTACGATGTAGTCACAGCAGCAGAGAAACAAGTTGAAGCTGATAAAAAACGCATAGAAGAAGCTAAAAAAACAGCAGAAGAAATTGCTAGCATTGGCGATGATCTATCTGAAAGCATTGCTGATAAGTTAATGGGTGGCACAGAATCATGGGGCGATATTCTTAAAAACTGGTGGGGTGATATAAAGTCTTATTTTGCTAAAAACATCTTACAACCGCTGATTCAGCCGTTTACAGGTGGTATCACTCAATCTGTTATAGGTAGCTTTGCAGGCGGATCGGGCGGTGTTCCTGCTCCACAGAGCGGCGTGGGCAGCTTGGGGGGTGTGGGTGGATTTTTAGGAAAAAGTAGCAATATATTTGGTAAGGGTGGTTTAGTATTTGGAAACTCAATCGGCGAAGGCATTGTTGGTTTTGCTGATAAATTCGGGTATGCAGCAGGTAAAACATTCTCTGCGGGGGTTAGCACCTCAAATCTAGCATTCGGTGCAGCAGGTGCAATCGGCGGAATTCTAGGAAACTGGGGGCAAAAAGGTACATACGGCGGCATTGGCGGCGCAGGCGGCGCGATGGCAGGCCTGGCAATTGGCGGTCCAGTCGGTGCAGTGATCGGCGGGCTAGCAGGTGCGGCTCTCGGCGGGCTGTTTGGCGGTCAAACAACAGATAACGCGTCAGGTTTATCACTTGGATTATCTGGTGGTCAAGTTGAAATGCAAACGTTCCAAGACAAGCATAAAGATGGTGGATGGATCAAAAAAGCTAAGGACTGGACAGAATACAACGCAGATTTATCAGATACACAGCAACAAATTAAAGATGCACTGCAAACACAATTTGACAGCGCATTAGATAGCATGATTGAGGTAAGTGAGTATTTCGGTTATGAGTCAGCAGCAAGTGTTGTCGAAGGGTTGCATTCAGGTTTAGAAGCTGTAGACACGGGTGTTGCAGGCTTTGCAGAAAGCGTTGTTGCAACGCAAGTTAATGAGACACAAGCAAGCTTAATTGCAGGTTTAAGCGAGTTTCAAAACGTTGATCTCGGTGCGGCACAGGCGGAGCAAGGTTTACGTAGCGTCATCCAAGAGTTCGGTTCTAGCTTATCGCAAGCTTCAGTTGAAGAATTTGATCGCATACAACTCACCGAAAACGGTGAACAAGTTAGCGAAGATGAAGCGACTAAGCGGATTCAAGAATGGCTGAGTAATACATTAAGCGGGATATTCGAGGGTGTTATCGGGTCTGACTTTGATCAATATGCAATTTTAGGTGAAAACTTAGCTGAGACGCTGGGGCGGGTTTACGGTGAAGTTGAAGGTGTTACGCAAATATCGGAACAGCTTGGTTTGCAATTTGGTTTGACAGGTATGAATGCAATTGATGCAGCGAATTCATTCGTAACAACAGCGGGCGGTCTTGATAATTTAAGTCAAATATCATCAGTATATTATAGCTCCTTGTGGTCTGAATCTGAGCAAAAACAAGCGTTAATAGATCAGTCTTTTGATAATTTATCACTCTTAAATCAGCAAAATGATACAAGCATATACACAGCAGAAACCTTGAAAGATGTAATTCAAGGTCTAGATTTAACAACAGCAGCAGGGCAAGAATCTTATGTCGCACTGAGTGCTTATATTCCCGCTTTAGTCACTCTGGGAAGCTTAACAGATGCTTATACAAGTTTGCTTTATTCAGAATCTGAGCAAAAAGCGATTATTTACAATCAAGCCGTTGATGACCTGACACTGTTAAATCAGCAACATGGTACGCAAATTACAACAGTTGAAAGTCTTAGAGACTTAATAGAAGGACTGGACCGAACAACTGCCGCTGGACAATCTTCTTATGCTTCATTGAGTGCTTTTATTCCTGTTCTAACTCAGTTAGGTAGCACCGCTAACAGCTTGCAAACAATGATGTCAGGTGTTCGACTAGAGTATCAAAAACTCACGACAGATAAGCGCACATTTGCTGTTGAACGACTTAATGTTGCTAGAACAGATGCAATTGACGCAGCGACAGAATTAGGAGCTTCTGACGTAGATATAGCTGATATTAATGACCTTTATGATATAAAATCGGCGCAACTGCTAGTTGATTCGCGTTCAGTGGGAACTGTGGTCGAGGGAATAGGTGAAGGTATTCATTTATTGACGGGTAAGCTGGGCAGTGTTCAAGATGCAGTGATAGCTACAAGCAATACGATTCAAAATAGTACAGACAAAATAACATTAAGCGATAAAGATTTTAGAGAGCAAGCATGGTCATCTGAAGGTTGGACAAAGGATGCAATTGCAGGCGTAGAGAAGCTCAATAGTACGTTGTTCTCAGCTCAAGATGCTGCAAAAAAGTCAGCTAATAGTACAAAAAAAGCCACGACAGCAACTGATGAAGCCACAAAAGCTGCGAATGAAGCCGCACAAGCACAGCAACGTCTGCAAGATGCTTATGAGAATGACAAAAGATCGCTTGAAAGTCAGATATTTTCTTTAACACACAGCGCAGAAGAAACACAAAAAAGAGCATGGGCTGAAAAAGAATACTCTGCTGCGATGATTAGCACACTGAGCGCATTAAGTACCAAAGCAAAAGAATTAGAAAAAACTCAGCAAATTACCAATAATTTTGATGCTGAGCTGAAAGGATTACAGGATTATCAGTATGAGTTAAACCACACTGATGTTGAGGTACAAAACAGAATCTGGGCTGAAAAAGAATACTCAAAAACGATGATCGAAGGCTTGCAGCAGACTAAATTGCAAATCAGTGCAGCAGAACAATTAAAAGAAACAGAAACGATTTACGCTAATTACAGGGCGCAATTAGAGCAGCAACACAGAGAGCTAACACTTAGCACGGAAAGTCTAAGATTATATCAATACGGCATTGAAAACCTCACAGACGCGATGATAGAAGATGTCGAGTCTTTAAAAGCCGCAAACGATTCGCTCGCTGAAACACAGCGCATCGATGCAGCGTTTCAAGGCTACAAAGAACAATTAAAACAACAGAATATTGAGCTACGTTACGGCAAGGAAGCCCTACAAAACTACAAATACGGCTTAGAAGGTTTAACCGATTCAATGATTACTGACTTGAATCGCATGCAAGCCGCGAATGATGCCGAGGCGGCTACACAGAGTCTGTTTGAATCACAGCTCAGTGCAGTCGGTACAAACTATCAGAATAGCCTATCCGAATTAACAGAGACGTATGAATCTCAGATTGATGTATTTGATACGTTAAAAGATACAGCGAAAGAAATACGCAATTACATTAGCGATCTTAAATACACAGATTTATCGACCTTAATCCCCATCGATCAACTTGCAGAAGCGCGGGCTGAATTTGCTCGTTTAAAAGACGACAGTAACAACCCCGAATCTGCTGCACTGGTAACACAAGCAGGGCAACAAGTCCTAGAGCTATCGCGTAGTATTTACGGTAGCAGTGTTGCATATCAGTCTGATTATCAATTAATCACAGGTGGATTAGAAGGTGTTGCTGATCAAATTGACAGCTTGCGTGATCCACAGCTAGATTTAGTCGCAGCTCAAAAAGATTTGCTGGAACAAGCTAAAAATGAATATTTACGCATCAGTGAATTGTATCAATCGTCACTAGATCAAGAAGTTTGGTTGAGTATCATCAATGGCAGTTTAGGGTCATTACCGACCGATTTATCGAGTGTTTTAACTCCACTATTTGACGCGCTTAATGCTTCAATACAAGCGATACAAATTCAAGCACCCGTGCCAGCATCAAGCTATGGCACGATAAGCCAAACAGTCAGTACTTACAATGACTACACATCAACAGTGTACAGCGCGACAAATGATCAGGGGCAAACTGCTACGGCTATTGGTGGCGGGTACAATACATACAATGGTTTACCACAAATAGTCACAGTGAACGCGGCAGGTGTTGAAATTCCTCAAACATCAACGACTCAAGAATCTTCTCTGGGTAGTGCATTATCAGCACCGCCTAGCTATCGCTCGGGTAATAGCGAGGGAATACCTCATGATAATTATCTTGCTAATTTGCACAAAGATGAAATTGTTGTAGATGCCCCCGCTCGCTTTGCTATTCAGCGTTACTTTAAAACAAATGTCGGCAATAGTGGATCAAATAACAATAATACAGGTTTAGTTGCTGCGATTAAAAACTTAACATCTGAAGTAGCAAAAACGAATGAAAAAAATGCAAAAATAGAAGCTGAACTACGCAACTTAAAAGCAGAATTAAGTGCATTGCATGGCACACAGAAAGGTTATGCTGATATAGCGATTAATCAGCGTGAGCGTGGTATTAAAAGTACAGAATCTGCTAATCGAAAGCAGAGAAGAAGTATCAGAATCAGAGGAAAAGCGGCATGAGTTATTCATCGTTTTTTATCGACTGGCTAAAAGATATTCGACGTGCAAATAGTCGCATTGTATTGATTGAGATAGACCATAAAGGGGTTATTTATGGTCTATCTGATTATCCTTATTCATCAGATACTTTGATTTATGATGATCTTGTAATTGAACTAATTGAGATAGAAGAAAGCTTTGATGCACCCAGCGGTGTAGGTGATATTACGTTTGTTGATGATCATCGCAATATGTGGCTTTTAGATGATTTTGAGACAGATGAATGCAAGTTATTTTTAGGTGATGCTGACTGGGAGCGGGATCAATTTGAGTTGGTTTTATCGGCAGTTATTGAAAATATTGAATGTACGGAAGATAATATTTATCGCATTAATTTTGATAACACAGACTATCGTTTAGATAAAGAAATTGAGTCAACGTATATCAATGATCAATTAATCCCTTTTGCCCTTGGTAGCTCTTTTAATTGCAGGCCCATTTTGTCAGATTTTGGAACACAAGAATATCAGTTCAATAGCGGTGAAGTTACAAGCATTGCGGTGCGCGATATAGGCTTAGCGCCTGCATCTGTTACTGACGATTATGCTGCAGGTAAAATAAGGCTAGGTAACTTTCCTGCGGGGGCAATTACAGGTGATATTACTGAAAAACACGATACTGTGATTAAAGCTGTAGATTATCTTTTGTTGCTCTCAAATGTTAGCAGTGCAACAACCCCCATCATCAATTTACAAGGCAAAGAAGACTATAAGATTGGATGGTATAGCTCTGACACCAACTCTTACAGGGAAGTAATATTAGAGATCATCGAGCCACTAGGGCTAACATTAAGACGTAACAGTAAAGGTGTGCATGAGTTGATCGGCATTGAAAAATCAACGCCTGTCATTGAACTAGATGCTGATGATATTTTTAGCATTAGTTTATCAAGCACTGAAGCCAAGAAAGAAAAAATAGAACTGGCTTATGCGAGGAATTTTACAGTGCAGGATGACGGTTCTCTAGCATTGACTTCAGATTCTGGGCTATCAGCAGAAGATAAAGCCCGCTATGGGTTGGCGTATAAAGTACTGTCTAAGGACACAGGTGCGATTACTTTAGGTAAGGAAACTAATTTACGCATTGATACATTATTAACAGATGAAAATCAGGCAACTAGCGAACTAGATCATCTTGTTTTTGAGTACAAAAGCACCCGAAAAAAATGGACAATTGAGGTAGCAGCAGTTGGGGTATTGCTGCAAATTGGGGACACAATCACGATTAATGATTCAATGCTTTCAGATGATGTTGTTGTGCTGAGTTTTCAAAAAGATTTATCTTCACAAGTGATTATTTTGGAAGTGATGCAGTGACAGTAGGAGCGCGTTGTAAAACAATCAGAATATTGATTAAGAACCAGCTTTTAGACGCTGAAATTTCAGGAGATGAAACACAAAACGGCAAAGGTTTAGATAATGCCATTAATACGTGGCGTAGTCGCTTTACGCGCTTTAAATCAACCCGTAATCAATCGATTAAGTTTAACCGTGATACGCCCGAAATCGCTGATTCATTTTTTATTAAAATGAACGGAAAGCTGATTACAGCGCGTTTGATTTTATACAAAGGTGAAAATCAAACGGGTGGAATATCGCATGACTCAGGGATTAAATATGTGTCTTACTTGATACCACTAGGTACATGGCGGGTCGGGATGGATGCTTACGGTGCAACGGTCAATAATGCAAATGATGCCATAGTTTACTATTTTGACCCTACGATTTATCAATCTGCAGAAATTATTGTTAATGAAAAATCTGCATCTGATTATCTTGATGTGCATTTTATGACGTTAGGTCAGTCCTTTGCGCCTGAGCGTGGGATTAGTTTTGGGGGTTCGCTCGCTCAAAGTTTCAATCAAGCGGATCGCCGAACAAGAGGTGGCTCATTACTCAGTACGGGCAATAAAAGTCACTGGCGTGAATCTTCCGCATCGCTTGACAGCTTAACGACATCTGACCGTATACGTCTATTTAATGAGCTGCAAGAAACGGGTGGTAAGGGCGCATTTATTAACCCCTACCCTGACGATAAAAACAGTGCATTTGAACAGCAAAATGCCTTTATAGGCAACTTGTCGACAAGCGGTTATGGACATATCAGCGTTGATGAACATTCGACTGAACTTATTTTTAGGGAAGCGTAGCTATTATAATATGAGAGTCAAAACTAAAAATGCAGGACAAGCTGCTTTCATGAAAATGGGTGGTGCAAAATTTATTAAAAAAGAGAATACGTTTTATATCTTTGAAAGCGATATAAAACGCAAAAATTGGCGGCAAGCTTATGCAGAATCTGAATTATCTGCATTTAACCAAAGAGTAATTCATTTTTTAAATTTAAATAAAGGTTAACAAAATGCCAAATTTAACAGCAACACAAGCTGAAGCAGAGCTTATTGCACACGCACGCGCAATGGAAGTCCATACAGTCAAGGTCATTAACGCGATCGTGGACGGCAAGCTTGCGCTGCATGAAACAGATTTTGATGCGTTGGCTGCATCGGTCAAAGCGCACAATGAATTAATCGATGGTGATATTTTAACGGCACTGAATGAGAAAATCGGTGCGATTAAGGTTACAGCAGATACGAACACTGTCGCACTTGCCACGCTAAAGACGGCAGTAGATAGTCAAATTGCTGCACTTGCCAAGCAAATTATCGATGTGCAGGACGAAGGACGTGTTGCGCGTGAGTCGCTTGATGATCGTATCACCAAGAATGAGCAAGACATTTCAAACTCTGCTGCAAAAGCAATTCTTGTTGATGCCGCTCAGGATCAAAAGTTAGCAGATCACTTGACCCGCATTGACGCGCTTGAATCATGGAAAGTTTTACTTGATGCGCGGGTAATTGCGCTTGAAAAAGACAATACGACTAACAAATCTACAATTGCACAAATGCTCGAATCAATTTCAGCGCAAAAAACAGCACTGGAAGAAGAGTTTGCACGCGCTAAAGGTATTGAAGATCAGCTTAGAAGTGAGATTGTTACTGAGCGTAAGCGCACTGATGATCTTGCTACTCAAGCGGGTACTTTTGTCTCTCGTGATGAGTTGGTAGTAAGTAGCAAAGCGGCCACGAATGCAGGCATTACTGCAATGTATGCAGAGGCAGGTGTTGCATTGGCAGATGCTGATTTAATCGCGTAAATTTCTGCTTAATAGTAAGTAGGTAGCAATATTAATAAATGTTGTTACCTACCTTGGGAACAAAAATGAATGACACTATCAATATAGAGCAAGCAAAAATTGAACACAGTCAAGTTTTTGCGCGTCAAGTCGTTGCAATCATTGATCAAAAAAATGGCGTGGTTAATGAACGTCTAAACAAACTTGAAGCTGAAAAAAATGCGGCTATTGAGGTCGTATCAAGTGATATTACCGCAACCGATGCAGCCGAAAATCAAACGACCGTTCAGGTGATTGGCGTGGATTCTAGTGTTCAAACGATATTTGTACCTGTGTCTATTTTTACTGAAGAGTCGATTAATTTGGTTGAGGTTGATAACAATCAAAATCTTGGGTTATTAAGTAATGGTTTATCTGCATTGTCTCAGCAGTTGGGTAATTTGGAGTTTTTAAATGGCGGATGATATTAAGTACATCGATGTAAATCTACCTGACGGTAGCACCTACCCTTTACCTGATTTAAGTTTAGATTTTTCAGCATTTAAGTATGAAATCGGCGATACAGTGCGATTTATTGAAAAAACCGAAGGGCGTGATGCTGCATTAGAGCATTGGAGTAAAACATTATTACCTCACTACGGCGTTTTTTTAGTCAACCTATTGGGAGAGGCTAAAGGCTGGTCCAATCAAGTTAAAACACTGCTTGAGCAATTAGTGGGCTATGCACAAGCATCGGAAAAATCAATCGCAGTCAGTGCGATTGAAATAGCTAATTATTTAGCAGATATAGTAACGTACCAAAAAACGATACTGAGCTATAAAAACACCATTACTGACCTTGAAAAAACTATTGAAGGTCATAGAAAATCGGTTGAAAGCAATCGAATATTTTCAGATGAAACTTACGCAAAAACGATTAAGTACGACAAAGCTATGTCTGCTTATATCAACACAATTGATATTTATCAAAATACCATTTTAAAGTACACACAAGATGCAACTGCACTTGAAAAGACGATTAGAAGTCACAAAGAAGATGTGTATAAAAACAAACTTGCCTCTGATGATATTTTTTTAGATGTTAAAAATCAGGCAACTATTTTTGATCAAAATATTACAAAAATCGCAGCGTATGAAAAGCTGATTGATAACCATAAAACACAGATTTATGCGCTGGAATTAACGATAAAAAGTCATAAGAATCAGGTTGAAAGTGATAAATCTGAAAGTGAATCTTTACTCGTTGATACCAAAGCATTGTACTACAAAACAGCTGCATTAAAGGCTGAAACAGACAAGGCCAAAACGCTATCACAGCAAGCCTCTGCGATTGCCACGTCGCACATTGAAGCAATATCACCTGATGCCCTTGCGCTTTTAAAACAAGCAAATACAAGGGATTTTGAACACTATATGGGATTTAAATTTTTATGACTACAAAAACAATTATTGATGTCATCGTCATATTAAAAGACAGACTCAAAAGCCTCGCACCTGATGCTGATGCACAGACGGTTGCTTATATTGTCTCTTCGATTGAAAAGCTAGAACTGCAAATTTCAGCAATGATGCTGATTGAATTTGGCGAACAGCAAGTTGAAAAAATCAAAACAGAAAGCGCGTCTGGTATATTGCTAATCGCAGGAATGCTGGCAACCGAGGGTGTAGCTCTAAAAACGCTAGTTGAGTCATCAGCCAAGTCACTAAAAACACTTGCGACCGAAAAAACATTGGCTTATAAATCATATGCGGAAACAGTAACAGCCGATCAACTATTACAGATTCAGCAAGCAGGGCAGAGCCTGATAAAACAAAACGGGGCTGTGCTTGAGAATGCCAACCCCTTTATTTTTGGTGTAATGAAGCGATGTGACTGCATGGGAATGGGATATACTTCGGAGTACGGTGCGTTTAATGGCAATAATTTTCAGAAACCTTTTGAGGCATTAACGGGTATTAACCAAGATCGACGCTTTAAAAACTTTGAAGTGCCGTTAAGTATGCAGTTTATAAAAGGCGACAACTGGGGTTTTCAAAAACAAAAAACAGAATATGCGTGTTCAGGTTCTTTATACCAGTACCCCTCGTATATAGTTTCTGCTATTTTTCTACACAATAAATCTGAAAGTGATATTAATAAAACTTTTAAATCTAAATGTTCCAATCATTGGTCATCGGGGTATGAGGGTATACAGATTAATCAGGCGACTCCCGTTGTTAATGCGGATGGCGTAACGACTGTCCTAAATTGGAAACAGCTGGCAACCAACACATCAAGCAGCGCCAATCGAGATACCAGTGCAACCATCACTATTCCTGCAAAAACTACGATTGCTGTTGTACTCTCAAATGCGCGGCATTATCAGACCAGCAGTAACGGCTATCAATTTTATTATCAGCATGAAATTTCTGGCTTTAATGCGATGCTGGATGACAATATATCGATTGATCACGCCGTTACGCAGAATGCGCTACAGCTCAACACCACAAAAGCCTTTGAATTTTGGAATACACAATCATGAAAACTTACGCAACATTTGATAAGCAAGGCAATCAAACAGGCTTTACAACCTTAGAGGCAGCCGAAAAAGGCTATTATGAAATTCCTAATACTGAAAAAAAATGGAAGCTGGTGAAGGGTACTGCTGAAGAGGTTGATATATCAGAGCTGTATGAAAAAGAATTAAAGGATAAAAAAGCAGAAAAATTACAGCAAATTAGTACGGATTATCAAGATACACTGTACTCTGATGTCACTACACAAGCAGGACATACATGGAAAGCTGACAAGCAGGCGGGTATTGAGAAAACAGCGGAGCGCATCAATAATAAGCGTATTATGGCGATTGCACGTAAACAGTCGTCTATGACATTTACTGATGTAGACGGGAAAGTGACCACGCTAAAAGTTGCATCAGAATCAGATGTGGATGAAGCATTTCAGGAAGCGTTAGAGATCGGGGATTACATCGAGGATGCTTTTAAACTCAAATATATGCGGAAAGCAAAAGTGCGGGCAGCAAAAGATTTAAAAACGCTGATTAAGATTTAAGATTTTTTTATTGCCATCTTATCTATTTGATCTATAATGACTACTCTGAGCAAAAAATAATAGATATTATTAGCTTGAATTGATTATTTATCAATAAGTTACCTTGTTTTTAGTAACTTATTGACATGGTGGGGGTCGGTGATTCGAATTCACTCGCGCCTACCAGTATTCTCGTTTACTTTCAAACACTTAAAATTATACCCCCACCGTTTACTAAAAAAATTTTCGTATTTTTTCGTATGGGGTTCTGGTCAGCACCATAATAAGGAAATAAAAATGACAACTGGACGAAATGAAAAATGCCCTTGTGGTAGCAACTTAAAATACAAGAAGTGCTGCATAAATTGAGATACATCTACGTTCGGATTCTTTTCTGAGGCAGCTCGATATAAAATAGAACTTCTAAGAATGTCCAAGAATTGCAAATCATCGGGCGAAGAAAGATCTGTTTACCTAACCGATAAGTCCACCATAAACAGAGTAAGAAAAATAGGACACCAGTTAAATAAGACAGGGGGTATAAAGGCAATGCTAGAAGTTGGAAACTTTATTCAGGAAAAAACTAAGATCCGTGATAAAATAGCAACCCTCAAGAGTGCTGGAGTGACTCCAGAGAACTTGACGTATGTTGGAATGGTATTGGTGACTGGCTCTCGTAATCAATATGCTAGGTAGTGAACATAAAGTATTAAGAAAAATGTATTATTGGGGACTTGCTGTGGTATTGGCAAGTTTTGGGTTACCTGCATTAATCCAAGCGATTGCTGAACTAATACAGGCATTACCTATCAATTAAGCAGTAGCCTCTTGAAGTTTTTCAAATG
>WFRR01000121.1 GCA_015486375.1 Thiotrichaceae bacterium | reverse complement strand
CCAATGGCTTATTTTGCCAGTTTAGTGGCTAAATTTAAACAAGGCACATTGGATTTATACGCGATTGAACAGGAAGAAGCGAAACAAATAGAAGCACACTATCAAATATTTTATGGTGAACGTCAGCAGCTTAGAGATAAAAAAAATCAGATTTGCGATCAAATCTATGCTGAAATGAAAAAGCAGGGTTTAGATGAGTCCGTGATCGATGACTTTATTAAGATTGTTGAGCAAATGCAGCTAGCTGACCCAATTCGCGCCATTGAAGCCAGAATCACTGAAATTAATAGCGATCCGATTGTGATCAAAAGAGATGAAATGGCACAAGCGTAAACTCAAGACAAAAAAAAGGAACTCTATACTAGAGTCCCCTTTTCATTTGTTGTAGAGGTGCGAGACCTCATTAACAAAATGTCATATTACTTGAAAATATCACTTGTAATATTGTTGTACCAGCTATAAGCATATTGGACTTCACGCGCGCGTGAAGTTGCAGAAGCATCTTCTGCTGATAAACCACCTGATAACTTATTGATTTTAGGCGTACCTTTATCTTTATCTGTACCCAACTCGTAAACGGCTGCAACAGAGATACCATAATCTGTACCAACAATGCTGTAACAAGTATTAACGAATGCTTGTTTTGCCATATCAGTGCCTTTAATCGCAGCAATAACCGCTGCCGCACAAACTTTACCTTGAGTATTAGCTGCATAGCCTGACTTAGGCATGCCTGTTGCAACGCTTGAATCACCAATAACGTAAACGTCTTTGTGAAGTGTTGACTCAAATGTACCTAGATCAACAGGACACCAGCCTTTATCATTAGTTAGACCTGCATCAAAAGCAATCTTGCCCGCTTTTTGTGGAGGAATGATATTCAAAACATCGGCTTTAATTTCATCACCGAAACCATTAGTAATGGTTTTAGTTTTAGCATCAACCTTCGCTAAAGCATTGTCATCACCGCCTGCCCATTCGATCATACTGTTATCAGTACCGAAACCATAAAGATCTTTCCAGCCTTGCTTAAATAAGCCTTGCTTAGAGAACTTTTGCTTTGGATCTTGAATAATGATCTTTGACTTTGGCTTATGCTTCGTTAAGTAATGAGCAATCTGACTGGCACGTTCATAAGGACCCGGAGGACAACGGAATGGGTTCGTTGGAGGACAGATAACCACTGTGCCGCCATCATCCATCGCCTCTAACTGCTTACGTAATGTAGCGGTTTGAGGGCCAGCTTTCCAAGCATGAGGAATTTCTTCGGCAACCGTCGCGTCGTAGCCTTCGATACCATCAAATTTGAAATCAACACCTGGAGATACGATCAGCTTGTCATAAGCAAAATCACCCCCTTTGGTGGTTACTTTCTTTGCTTTAGCATCAATGGCAGTCACTTCGTCAATGACAACATTAACGCCATGACCTTTCATGCCATCGTAACCGAACTTGATTTGATCCATTGTACGATCACCACCCAGTACTTCATTACTGAGGTAACAAGTATAGTAGAACTCGTTCTTTTCGATCAAGGTTACATCAATTGATGGATCCATCATTTTAATGTATTTAGCCGCTGTACCGCCACCGGTACCACCACCGACAACAACAACTTTAGCGCCTGCGCCGTAAGAGACAAGAGGCATACCCAATACACCTAATGCAGTTGCGCCTGCAGAGGCTTTTAGAAAACTTCTACGTGAGAAATTTGACATCGTTTAATCTCCTCTATTTTTGCTGGCTAGCGTAGTATTCAACAAGAGCCGCGATTGCATCATCACCACCATCACCGTGAACTGCTTTAACTTTCTTAAGCATTTTCTTACCGACAGTACGATCACCACTTAATACATCTTTCAATGTGTAGTTAAGATAAGGCTTCCACTGACCTGCTAAAATGCTAGAACCGTCAACATCGCTTGCGCCACCGTCTTCATGACATTTCTTACAGTTCTTCTCGTGCAGTTTCTTACCTGCTTCAGCTTTGGCTGTATCAATTTCTTGTTTTGCAGGGACGAATTTTTGCTTAGCAAAGAAACCTGCCATTGCTTCAATATCTTCGTCTGAATAACCTGCTGCAATACGACCCATGATAGTGCCGTTTTTGCCGCCGTCTTTATCTTTATAGGCGTTCATTGCATCAGTAAAGGTTTCTTCACCTAAACCAGCAATCGTTGGAATTGCAGGTCCTGTACTAACACCGTTAGTGCCATGACAACCTGCACAAGTATTAGCAAGCATCGATGCACGTGCATCACCGCCAGCAGCAGGTGCTTCTTTAGCATCAGCTTTCGCTTCTGCGGCAGGTGCTTCTTTAGCATCGGCTTTCGCTTCATCAGCAGCCATCGCAACTGACATACTAAAAGTAAGTCCAATTGCTACGAATATGGTAGATAGGCTAATTTTATGCCCCATACACTCCTCCGTTGTTTACATTTGAGTTTAGAATTTATTACAAAAATCTGTATCTCTTTATAGTTTGAGAAAGACAGACCAAAAGTCACGAGACCGATGGTAGTATAAATACGACAAAAAGGAAACAGCAATATAGGGGAAAACCTGAATATAAGTAATTGTTTTAAATGATTTTAATATTACAATATCATTATATACTGATATTGTAATATACAAGGTATTGTTGTTGATAATCAATATGTTCTTCTTTTGAATCCGTTGAACATTTTTCATTCGTCCTATTATCACACTGCTGATTTCTTAAACAAGACCATTCTATCCTTTTATCTTTTTGATAAATATAATGTAATAGTAGGTGTATCGGATTAGCAACAAATTGTTAATATATCTCTGCCTTCAGAAACATTGCAAGCTTCTATTAGTCCTAAAAACATCTACAATTTAACTAAGCTGTCTATATTCTCAAAACAAATACAATATCTGTCATGTCACACGGCATCGGCAGTTATGGACTAATAAATATGAAATACTTTAAATCACTGCTTCGCTTACTGATTAAAAACCTCTTTTGTTTGCGTTATCGTTTAGATATTCAAGCCAGTGAGCATATTCCTGATCAAGGTGGAGTTTTATTGCTGGGTAATCACAGCAGTTGGATTGACTGGTTGATAATACAAATTTCCAGCCCGAGAGAAGTGCATTTTGTTATCAAAAAAAAACACTATCGACGTTGGTACTTAAAACCATTTTTTGATGCCTTTGGGGTGATTCCTATTTCATCCACTGCTAGCAAAGGGGCTTTAAAACAAATTGGAATTTTACTCAAAGCAGGCAAAGTGGTCTGTTTATTTCCAGAGGGTGGAGTTAGTCGTTCGGCTCAATTGGCTGAGTTTAAGCAAGGCTATGAATATGCATTAGTCGATGCGGAAGATACAAAAATTATTCCTTTCCATTTACACGGTTTATGGGGTAGTCGTTTTTCGTACTGTAGTCCCTTGTTAGCTAAAAATAGTCGACCTATCAAGAGACGTAAGTTGTATATCGCCTTTGGTCAAGCCTTACCCAGCAGTACAAAAGTCGCCCAAGTCAAACAGCGGGTATTTGAATTAAGTTATCTGACTTGGCAAGCATACGCTAAGCAGCTAACACCCATTGTAGAAACATGGTTAAAAATGGCTAAAAAGCGCGGCTTTGCAAATACAGTTTCGGAATTATCGGGTACAGAATTAAGTCATTATCGTTTTATGACCGCTGTCTTTCGTTTTGCCGCTGAAATTCGTCAACGCAGTCCTGAGCAAAATATTGGTTTACTCCTACCCACTACCAGTGCAGGCGCAATCGTGAATATGTCGGTATTGAGTTTGGGTAAAACGGTGGTTAATCTTAATTACACCGCCAGTAAAGAAGCATTACGTGCAGCTGTTCAACAAGCTAATATTGAAACAATTTATACCTCAAGTCAGTTTTTAGTCAAACTCAAAGCCCGAGGTATTGATGCTAAAGATATTTTTGCAGGGACACGTTTAATCTATTTGGAAGAAGTTAAAAAGGAGATTAGTTCTTTAAAACTGTTGATGACATTAATTGTTTGTATTATCTTGCCTCAATGTATCTTAAAAGCACTCTATATCTCTCCTGTAAAAGATTCTGATACCGCAGCTATTTTATTTTCCAGTGGTAGTGAGGGAATGCCGAAGGGAATTGAACTAAGCCAACAAAATTTAAGTATTAATGCACGCCAAGTTGCTGATATGTTAAATATTCAAGAAAAAGATATTATTCTTTCTAATTTACCTATTTTTCACGCTTTCGGCTTACTTGCTACCACCATAATGCCTTTATGTGAAGGCTTACCCATGGTTTGTCATCCAGACCCCACTGATGTCGTCAATATTGCCAAAGCGATTTCACGTTATAAAGCCACCATACTGGTAGGTACATCGACGTTTTTCCGCTTATATAACCTTAATCGCAAAGTACACCCTGCCATGTTAGCCCCGCTGCGTTTAGCAATTGCAGGTGCTGAAAAATTACGTCCTGATGTGCGAGATGCGTTTGCATTAAAATTTAATAAAACCATTTATGAAGGCTATGGTGCAACCGAAACATCCCCTGCCGCTAGTGCTAATATTTATGATCTTTTGGATAATAGCAATTGGAATATTCAGGTTTGTCATAAAAAAGGCAGTGTCGGTTTACCCTTTCCCGGTACGTGTTTTCGTATTGTAGACCCTAATAGTTTGGAAGAACTTCCAATAGGGCAAGATGGTTTGATTTTAATTGGTGGCTTGCAAGTTATGAAAGGCTATCTCAATAATGACGAAAAAACTCAGTCTGTCATTAGCACGATTGATGCAATTCGCTGGTATCACACGGGGGATAAAGGTCACATTGATGCACAAGGTTTTATTAGTATTGTGGATCGTTATTCACGTTTTGCTAAAAT
>WFRR01000120.1 GCA_015486375.1 Thiotrichaceae bacterium | reverse complement strand
GGAATTTTATCAAATTGCTTCCGTATATTTTTTAGGAGTGCAGGAAGTGATAATGTTTTATGGAAAGTGGGTAAATATCCTGATTGTTTTCTTAAACTCATCAACTAAAATAATTAGTTAGAAATATTAACTCTATTCTATCAAAAATTAAGATTTATTCCCAACGGGAATTGCTGGCATGATTATAGGCAGAGCGGATCGTATTTTTATCTTTATGGCTCAATTGTGCTTCAATAACATCACGACGATAACCTAATGTATTTAGAAAGGTGGAAGCAGTGCCTCTAAAACCATGTGTGGTAATCATACTATTGTCAAAGCCCATTGTGCGTAAGGCGGCTCGAATGGTGTTATTGCTGATTGGGCGGGAATTACCACGCAATGAAGGAAAAATATATTTTCCTCTGCCTGTGTATTCATGCAGCTCCGTTAATTTTTCAATCACTTGCTGACTGAGTGGCACACTATGGGCATCTTTGGGATGATTGGCTTTTTTCAGATGTTGTAATAATTTACGTCGCTTAGCAGGAACTGTCCACGTTGCATTATCTAAATCAATTTCTTCCCATTCGCCTTCGGAGAGTTCGCTCGGTCTGAGCATCACCAACAGTAAAACTTGCAAGGCAGATTTAACAATAATCGAACCATGATAGTTCTCGGTTGCCCGTAATAAGTTACCCAATAGTTTAGGATCAGTAATCGCGGCAGAGTGGGTTTTTGTTGTACGGGGCAAAATCAATTGTAAATTAATGTCTTTAGCAGGATTGCGACGGGTTTTGCCGTGGATCACCGCATAATCAAATACCTGTTGAATAAAGCCTTTGACCCGTTTGGCGGCATCAACTGCACCGCGATTAGATACTTTGGTAATAATGGGGATTAGTTCAGGTGCTTCAATCGTGGACATATCCCGTTGCCCTAATTAAGGGGTAAACATCGCGTCTTAGATAACTTTCAGTGCGGATATAGTTAGAGTTTGACCAGTGTGGCTTTTTTTCAGCTAACCATGTTTCAGCAATGGCTTGAAAAGTATCGGCATCAATGCCTCTTTTTTTGATTTGTTTCTTTTGGGATGGATCAATATTGAAATGAAGGTCTTTTTTGGCTTGATCTAATAATTGACGAGCTTCACTTAAGCTAACATAAGGGTATTTTCCCATTGTGTAGGTTTTTTGCTTATTATTATAGCGATAGTTGTATCGCCAAACTTTTATGCCTGAACTCAGAATGTCGCAATACAAACCGCCACCATCGACTAATTTATATTTTTTATCCTTTGACTTCGCATTTTTGACTGTAAAATCAGTCAATTTATTTCGTGTGTATTTTGCCATGATTCATGGTATCCAACCTAGATAGTACGGAATACCATCAATTATACCATATCTCGTGCTGGTTTTTACCGATCTTTAACAAACCTACTCGAACGAGTAAAGTTAAAAAAGACTTTAAAATACAAGGCTTAATGGACGTTATCGAACCTTGACGAACTCCTAAATGGTCGGAGCGAGAGGATTTGAACCTCCGACCCCCACAACCCCATTGTGGTGCGCTACCAAGCTGCGCTACGCTCCGATTTAAGAGGGTCGCAATGATACAGCAATTAGACAAGAGATAGCAATAATAAAAGTTCATGGAAGGGATCCATTTAAACGCTAATTAGTCATGATCTGAAGAATTTTAGACTTATAAATTTCACTAATATTCCATTGATTAAATAATTGCGCTGCAAATTATCAATTCCATATCGGTTTTCTACAAGAAACTTGCTATTCTTCACATCAGCGTAAATAACGCTTTTATACTTTTTATAGGAGTCATAAATAGAATTACATCGATTTATGCTCCTCTTGTTAATGATATGTGGAACTAAAAACAGTGGCAGATTATAAAAAAACATTAAATCTTCCGAAGACTCCTTTTCCTATGCGTGGCAATTTAGCCAATCGTGAGCCAAAAATGTTGGCAGACTGGAAAAAAGATGATCTTTATGGAAAATTACGTAACCATGCTGCGGGTCGTCCCAAATTTATTTTGCACGATGGCCCCCCTTACGCAAATGGCAATATTCATATTGGACATGCTGTTAACAAGATATTAAAAGATATTATTATTAAGAGCAAAACGCTCAGCGGTTACGATGCACCCTATATTCCTGGCTGGGATTGTCATGGTTTGCCGATTGAATTACGAGTAGAAAAAAAGTTAGGTAAAGCAGGTCATAAGGTAGATCATAAGACTTTTCGTCAGGCCTGCCGAAAATATGCTTACTCACAAATTGCTTTACAGAAAAAGGATTTTATCCGTTTAGGTGTTTTAGGCGATTGGGATAAACCTTATCTCACTATGGATTACCAAACCGAAGCCGATATTATTCGTTCGCTTGGACGTATCACCGCTAATGGACACCTACAAAAAGGGGCTAAGCCTGTACATTGGTGTACCGATTGTGGTTCAGCATTGGCAGAAGCGGAGGTTGAATATCAAGATAAAACCTCTTTTGCTATTGATGTCCGTTTTGCACTGGTTGATGAGGCTGCACTATTAGATTGCTGCCCCGATGCAGCAGGTAAGGGAATTTTATCAACCGTTATTTGGACAACGACCCCGTGGACATTACCTGCTAACCAAGCTGTTGCACTGAATGCTGAATTAGATTACGTCATTGTACAAACGCCTAATGAACGCTTATTACTTGCGGAAGCTTTATATCTTTCTGTCTTGGAACGTGCAGAAATTACTGATTATCAGGTATTAGCACAAGCTTCAGGAGATACGTTTGAAGGTTTACAGCTGCAACATCCATTTTATCAGCGTCATGTACCCATTATTTTAGGGGAACACGTTACAACCGATGCAGGTACAGGTGCAGTGCATACTGCCCCCGGACATGGACAAGAAGATTTTATTGTCGGGCAAAAATATGGACTAGCGATTGATAATCCTGTTGGTGCTAATGGGGTATTTTTATCGAATACCGAAATTTTTGCAGGCGAATATGTTCATAAAGCCAATACGCATGTATTGGAAGTTTTGGAGGAAAAGCAAGCCTTATTTTGTTCCGATAAATTACGACATAGCTATCCTCATTGTTGGCGACATCATACCCCGCTTATTTTCCGTGCTACCGCACAATGGTTTATTAGTATGGATCAAAATGGTTTACGCCAAGCCTCTATTGATGCAGCTAAAAAGACCCACTGGATGCCTGATTGGGGTGAAGCCCGTATTATTGGTATGTTAGAAGGTGCGCCTGATTGGTGTGTATCTCGACAACGTACATGGGGTGTACCGATTACTTTATTTATCCATAAAGAAACAGGTGAATTGCATCCTAACACTGAAAATCTCTTTGAAGCAGTCGCTTATTTAGTTGAACAAAAAGGTATTGACGCATGGTTTGATTTAGAAGCTAGCCAATTATTAGGAGATGATGCCAAAGACTACGAGAAAGTAGGAGATACTTTAGACGTTTGGTTTGATTCAGGCGTAACCCACGCTTCTGTGATTGATCGAAGAGAAGAATTAAATTTACCTGCTGATCTTTATTTAGAAGGTTCTGATCAACATCGGGGTTGGTTTCAATCTTCATTAAAAGCGGCTGTTGCAATGCGAGGTGAGGCTCCTTATAAAAACGTGCTAACACACGGGTTTGTTGTGGATGAAAAGGGCTATAAAATGTCTAAGTCCAAAGGCAATGGCATTGCACCCAATGATATTTGTAACCGCTTAGGTGCAGATATTCTACGTCTTTGGGTCAGCTCTTGTGACTATAGCCGTGAAATTACCGCATCGAATAATATTATTAATCGCGTTGCAGATGCTTATCGACGCATTCGTAATACTTCGCGTTTCTTATTAGCCAATATGAGTGACTTTGATCCTGCTAAAGATTTAGTTGCACCTGAAGATATGTTGAGCTTAGATCGCTGGGCAATTCATCATACCGCGAAAGTTCAAACACGCATTTTAACGGCATATGAAAACTATCAATTCCATTTAATTTACCAAGAAATTCAGAAATTCTGTACTAATGAAATGGGTAGCTTGTATTTGGATATTATTAAAGATCGTCAATATACAATGCAGGCGAATAGCTTAGGACGACGTTCAGCACAGACAGCTTGTTACCATATTTTACAAGCGATGGTGCGTTGGTTAATGCCGATTACTAGCTTTACGGCTGAAGAGATTTGGCAAAGTCTGCCCGATGAAAAATCTACCGATTATGTCTTAATGACTGAATGGTATGAAGCACTCTTTAATCTCAATGAGAGTGATAAAATTTCTGAAGCCGATTGGGCGACGGTTTTCACCCTACGAGAAGCTGTCAGTAAACAGTTAGAGCAGCTACGTAATCAAGGTGAAATTGGCTCTTCCTTAAATGCGACCGTGAGCATTTATTGCCAAGATAATGTTTATGCAAGCTTATCAAAACTTGATCAGGAACTACATTTTACCCTGATTACTTCCGATGTAAGCTTGCATGTAATCAATACAGGTCAAGTGATTACGGATATCGATAATGCCGTATTAGTCGAAGGTCTTGAGCAGGTATGGATTGTTGCTGCTGCTTCTCCACATGATAAATGTACGCGTTGTTGGCATTATAAAGAAGATGTTACTCAACATACTGATCACCCTGAGTTGTGTGGACGTTGTATCAAAAATGTTGATGGTGAAGGAGAGGAACGTCACTATGCTTAAATGGTTATGGGTCAGCATTGTCGTGATTTTTTCTGACCAACTCAGTAAATGGATGGCAGAGGCATCACTTGAAGAAGGTATTTCCTATGAGTGGATTAACCATATTCATATGACATTGGCCTATAACTATGGCGCGGCGTTTAGCTTTCTAGGTAATCAAGGTGGTTGGCAACGATGGTTTTTTTCTATTATTGCCCTCGCTGTATGTGGTTTTATCTTTTACTGGATGCGTAAGCTCAAGTCGGATGAAGTGTGGACAGCGATTGGATTAGCTTTAATACTCGGTGGAGCAATCGGTAATCTGGTTGATCGTATTTTATATGGCAAAGTTACTGATTTTATTGATATGTATTACACCTTAGAGGGATACCATTTCGCCACCTTTAATATTGCTGATATTGCGATTAGTATCGGTGCAGCACTATTAGTCATTATTAGTTTATTTACCAAAGAAACCGATTAGTTATTTCAATAGATATGATTTAAACACCTGATAATTAATGTTATATTTAGTCAAAGGGGTTGGGTCAAAGAGTCTTACACATATTCCGTAAAGAATGATAACGCGTAATTATGCTGAAAAATTTTACCCTCACTCGTATATAAGGTTAGAATACCGCCCTTCTTCTGTTAATCGGGAATATTTCATGTGCGGAGTTATCGGCATAGTTAGTCATGAACCAGTCAATCAAGCACTTTACGATGGTTTAACCGTTTTACAACATCGAGGACAAGATGCAGCGGGTATTGTCACCAGTAGTGGTAAAAAGTTGCATATTCGTCGTAATAATGGCTTGGTCAAAGATGTCTTTCACACTCGACACATGAAGAAACTACTGGGTAATATGGGTGTTGCTCATGTTCGTTATCCAACGGCAGGCAGTGCTTCTGTTGCTGAAGCTCAGCCGTTCTATGTCAACTCACCTTATGGTATTTCTTTAGCTCATAATGGTAATTTAACTAATAGTAAACAGCTAAAAAAAGAATTATATAAAGAAGATTTTCGCCATATCAATACCGAATCAGATTCTGAAATTCTGTTAAATGTATTTGCTCAAGCATTGCATAAGAAACATGCTTATCGTGTTTCTCCAGAAGATGTCTTTGATGCGGTAGGTACAGTACATCGTCGTTGTGAAGGGGCTTATGCGGTTATTGCCATGATTACCCGTGATGGTCTAGTTGGTTTTCGTGACCCCTATGGTATTCGCCCTTTGGTTTATGGAGTACGCCAATCTAACAAAGGCAAAGAATATATGCTGGCTTCTGAAAGTGTGGCTTTAGTCAGTCAAGGTTATAAATTAATCCGTGATATTGAGCCGGGTGAGGCAATTTACATTAGTAAAGAGGGTAAGATCCGTACGCAACAGTGTGCCGAAAAGAAACAGTATCGTACCTGTATTTTTGAATATGTTTACTTTGCTCGTCCTGATAGCATGATTGATAATGTTTTTGTGCATAAAGCCAGAATGCGTATGGGGCATAAACTAGCTGAGCGTATTCAAAAAGAATGGCCTGATAATGATATTGATGTTGTCATGCCAATTCCTGATACGAGTCGTACCGCGGCCTTAGAAATGGCATATACCTTGGATATTAACTATCGTGAAGGCTTTATTAAGAATCGCTATATTGGACGGACTTTTATTATGCCTGGGCAAAAAGTCCGTGAAAAGTCCGTGCGTCAAAAGCTAAATCCATTAGGGATTGAGTTTAAGAATAAAAATGTTTTATTAGTCGATGATTCGATTGTACGTGGTACAACATCGAAGCAAATTATTCAGATGGCAAAAGAGTCAGGGGCAAAAAAAGTCTATCTAGCCTCGGCTTCACCTGCGGTACGTTATCCCAATGTTTATGGTATTGATATGCCTGCGGCAGAAGAGTTAATTGCTAACAATCGTTCCGAGTCTGAGGTTGCAGATATTATTGGTGCAGATCGCCTCTTCTATTTATCATTGCCTGATTTGGTTGCTTCTATTCATGAGGGTAACCCTCACTTAGCCCAATTTGATTGCTCTGTTTTCAATGGTAAATATGTAACAGACAATGTTGATGAGTACCTTGCTGAGGCTGCTAAGGATCGGGGTGAAAAGAAGAAAAGTAAAAAGAGGAAAAGTAAAAAGAAGAAAAAAAACAATGGCACAGTCATTGATATTGTTTAATGATGATAAATATAAGTCGTTGTTATTTTGATTTAAATGCTTAGTGTTTTAGTGCTGATATTCACTAAAATGCTAACTATCTCTACAAGAGCTTGACTAATAATTAAAATTTTGTCCCAATGTCCCGATAAGGGGAGTTATACCCCATCGGGCTTTGGGAAATAATACAATGACATATACAAAATCGTTCTCGATTTTTTTTATTATCATATCATTGCTGGTTTTATTTGGGTTTAACTCAGTGGATCAGCCAATATCAAAATTGGATTCAAAAAAAATGAAACGCTTAGCAAGCGGTGCATTTTTTCAAAAGACCTCATGCTGGTTTGAAAATACTAAACACCCGCTTGAATGTGGTTGGTTACATACTGCACCGATAAAAGGCAGTACAGAGTCTAAATTTCAATTACCCGTCGTTATTTTTCGTTATCAAGGCAATGATAAAAAGGATGATCCTGTAATCTTTTTATCAGGAGGACCAGGAACAGGTTCGTGGCTGGATGAAAAAAGCATTAATCACTATTGGCAAAATTTGTGGGAAACACAGTTATCCAGTCTACAGCGTGATGTGGTTTTATTTGACCAACGCGGCAGTGGTCTCAGTCGCCCTAAAGTATATTGTTCAGCTTATCAAGAACATACCATAAAGCTACTCACACAACCCGATACCCCGCAAAAAAATGCCTTGCATTATAAAAAAATCACCCAAGCCTGCTGGAATCAATTAAAACAACAAGGGATTGCAATATCCCAATTAGCGACTCATTACAGCGCTAATGATGTTGCTGATATTATGTCTGCCTTAGATTATCAATATTGGAATATTCAAGGCGTTTCCTATGGCACACGTTTAGGTATTGAGGTACAGCGTCGTTATCCTAATCAAGTGCATACTTTAACACTGGATTCTGCTTATCCCCCTAGCGCACATTTATTTCAAGATTGGCCAATGCTTTTAAATCAAAGTTTGCAACATATTTTTGATCAGTGTCAATATAATGAACAATGCACGATTACAGAAGTTGAATTTGAAAAGAAGTTTTGGCAATTAATTCATCGACTTAAATATAATCCCTTAAAGGTTGCCGTTAATAATACTGAGTTTAAATTAGATGAGGTGACCGTTAATGACGAAACCTTACTTGCCGTATTATTTCGTGCTTCATACCAAAAAAATATCTTAAAGCATCTTAATGATGTCTTATTAGCACTGTATGATAATGATGTTTCTCTTTTGCCTAGTATTGTTAATAAATATGTGGAAAATCAATTGAATAGTTCTTCCAGTGATGCAGTCTATTGGGCGGTGGAGTGTCATGATAATCCATCTATTGATACGCAAAAATATACGAGTGCAGAAAGTGAACTCCGTTATCAACGTTTAAAATATTATTTGCCTGAAGAAAGTGATGTATGTGAAATTTGGAATAAGGACTATGAATACATTGCTTTAAATAGCCAAAATACACAGAATAAAACCTTTAAGCCTGTGCTTATTTTTTCGGGTGAAGATGATCCAATAACCCCGACTGATTGGGCGATTGATGCGGCGGCTACATTTGAAAATCGAGCTTATTTATTTAGTTTTTATAATATTTCTCACCCTGTTATGGGATATAAACCTTGTGCTTATACATTGTATCGAAATTTTTTAAATAACCCAGATAAGCGTCCGAGAGCAGATTGTCGTTCTTCTGAAAAAACCACCTCAAGAAGAGGATTGAATGATAAATCTAGAAAGTCGCAATACTCCGCTTTACACAAATAATGCCAAGGTTTACCCATTCACTTTGTCAACTTTTGATAAACACAAAAAATAAACTTATTTGTGTTTATCATCTATAAAATATCTCAAATATATAATTTTATTATATATTTTCTATTTTTATAGTGGGGAACTTTGTACTGTAATCCTTACGAGATTCTGCTAACTTTGCACTCATACGACGTGAAATATCTTTATAAATAGCCGTAATTTTACTATCAGGTGAGGAAACCACCGTTGGATTACCATTATCAGCATCTTGACGAATAGCAATATCTAAAGGTAAACCGCCTAAATAGGTTACATCAGATTCTTCTGACATCATCTTGCCGCCACCTTGACCAAAGATATTTTCAGCATGTCCACATTCGCTACAAATATGAATACTCATATTCTCAACAATACCGAGAATCGGTACTTCTACCTTTTCAAACATCTTTAAGCCTTTACGAGCATCCAATAAAGCGATGTCTTGTGGTGTAGTAACAATGACTGCACCACTGACTGGAATCTTTTGCGATAAAGTTAATTGGGTATCACCCGTCCCTGGAGGTAGGTCAACCACTAAATAGTCTAAATCACCCCAATTGGTGTCATTAAGTAATTGCTCTAAGGCTTGGGTCACCATTGGACCACGCCAAATCATTGGGGTATCTTCTTCAACTAAGAAACCAATAGACATTGCTTCAACGCCATGATTAACCATTGGCTCTAATGTTTTGCCATCCTTAGATTCAGGATTGCCCGAGATACCTAACATTCTTGGCTGGCTAGGGCCGTAAATATCCGCATCTAATACCCCAACAGTGGCACCATCTGCCGCTAGTGCCAAGGCTAAGTTAACAGAAGTCGTTGATTTTCCTACACCGCCTTTACCTGAAGCGACCGCGATAATATTCTTAATGGTCTTAATACGCTTGAGGCTCTTCTGTACTGAGTGTGCCGAAATTTTCATGCTTACATTCACGTCTGCACTGGTGATAGCTGCATCTGCTTCTAATAGGGTTTTAATCTCTGTAGCAATTTCAGAACGGTAATCCCCTGATGGATAACCCTGTGTAATCTGTACCGATACCTTACCCGCATCAATATCAATCGACTGAACTTGCTTCAGTGAAACAATATCTTTTTCTAGATAACGATCATTAATACCTTTAAGCAGTGTTTCCACTTGTTGTGTAGAAATATCCGACATTTTGACTCCATATATACAATAAAATACTGCAAAGAGATTCTACACGAAGTTACCTCTGGCAAAAACCAGATATTCTTTAGTGTTTTACTGGGTTATTGTCAGCTCAGGAAGAAATTAATGCACTTAAAGCAGAAATCGAGACCAAATTTCAATGAATCTTTAGTGCATTTTCACGATCAATGCTATAACAGGGCATTGCTGACTTTATCTATCTCATTATGAAAATTCATCGTAAGTTTCGGTTGCTGTTTGCAGCAGGAATTGTATTAGCGACCCTGCTACTTTTACTGCTATTTTTCTCAATGACGCAAATGCTACTGGAATTATGGGTGCATCTAGAAAGCTTGCCGAGTTGGTTATTTTATACTTATCAATTTGCGATTATTATTTTTTTACTCGTGGGGATACGCCTAATTATCCTCGTATTAAAACCAACAGATAAGCAATCCATTCAGGCACAAAAAAAGCCTACCGAGGTTTCACTGGTTCAAGAAATTGAAGCAGCCGAAGATTCAGGTATTGATATGGAGGATATTCGGCAAGAAATTGACGAATTTAAACAACGTAAACAATCGGGAAAAGTGTATGTCAGTTTATTCGGTAATGTGAGTACAGGTAAATCATCCATTGTTAAAGCCCTTATTCCAGAAGCGAGTGTTGATATTCAACTGCGAGGTGGATCAACCCAAGCTATCACTGAGTACACATGGACTAGTCGTTCAGGTGATGCTCTGATTTTAACGGATTTGCCCGGTAGAAATGAAGCCAGTGGTGAATTGGATGGAGCAGCCCATGATGAAGCCGTACGTTCACAAGTGGTTATTTATGTCAGTGATTCCGATATAAGTCGCAGTCAATACGAAGATATTCAGTGTTTACAGACCTTTGAAAAGCCGTTGATTTTAGCGGTAAATAAGTCGGATCGTTACTCTAAAGATGAACAAAAACAATTATATAAACATCTTAAACAACGTTTCGATAATAAAAAAATACAGTTTGCTTTTATCAGCTCTGGCGGAGAACAAGAAGTTGTACGGATTTATCCTGATGGGCGTGAAGAAAAAGTGACTCGTGTGCGTCCCGCTAATGTTTCTGACTTAGCTCAAGCACTGCAACGCTCTATAGATGCACAATTCAGTACCTTAAATAAATTACGGGATGTCAGTGTCTTTGTTTTATTACAACAAAAATTAGATAAAGCGAAATATGAACACTGTCAACAACAAGGTGAAAAAATCGTTAATCGTTCTACCCGCAAAGCTATTATTGCCGCATTGGCAGCGGTTGTACCGGGAAGCGATTTAATTATTCAAGGGGTGATTGGTTCACTCATGGTGAAAGAGTTATGCTCATTGTATGATGTCCCCGTACGCCAATTAGACATTGATCAATTCTTAAAATTTAGTCAAATACAATTAAAAAGTAGCACTCCCTTAATTATGGCTGTTGCAGGTAATGGCTTAAAGGCTTTTCCCGGTGTGGGGACTGTCGCGGGGGGATTGGTACAAGCAGTGGCGTATGGCATTATTTTTAATGCACTAGGTCATGCGATCTTACTTACACTAGAACAGCGGGGTCGTTTAGAAGCAACGCCTGCTGCATTAACATTTAAGGAGTTACTGGGTGAAAATCTGGAATCGAATGCAAAGCTATTTGCCCGACTGGTCTTCAAAACCGACCGAGAACGATCAAAAAAATAAGCAAAAAAGTACGACAAATAACCATCAAACTGATCGTTTTACAGAAGGATTTAAACAGACGAAAGATAACCTCAATAAATTTTCAGAAGGCTTAAAAGAAAAGCCTTTATCTCAGCAATTGAAGAAAAATCTAAATTCAAAATGGGCTTCTAAGCTATTTAACCCGAATGAAGCAGGGAAAAATAGTGCTCAGAACTCTGATAATCGTACAGAAAGCTCTCAAGAGTCTCATTTAGATTTGGCAAAGGAAAGTCTATCGAAATTGTTATCTGATAAGAATATTCCGAAGAGTATTCGACGTAATTTACGTGGAGATTTTAAGCAACTTGAACAGATGCTCGATAAGCTTGAACAAGGACAGATTCATATTGCTGTATTTGGACGGGTCAGTGTTGGAAAATCGTCTTTATTGAATGCTTTGCTGAACAAAGAACAATTTGGTGTCAGTCTTTTACACGGTGAAACCAAAAAAGCCAGTATGTCTGCGTGGGAAGAATATAAAGATGGCAATTTATTTCTGATCGATACCCCCGGTATTAATGAGATTGACGGAGAAGAACGGGAGCGGATGGCACATGAAGTTGCCAATCGAGTCGATTTATTATTGTTTGTCGTAGACAGTGACTTAACCGACGTTGAGCTACAAGCCCTGAAAGTCGTCGCAGAAATGCAACGCCCTATTTTATTGATCGTGAATAAATCGGATCAATATAATGAGACCGAGTTACTCGAATTACGCGCTATATTACGTGAACGTACCAAGGCAATACTTGCCCCCGAAAATATTGTGTTTGCTGCAGCACAACCGATTAAGCAAGTAGTTATTTATATTGATGAAGATGGTAATGAAGAAGAAACTGTACGACAACGCCCTGTTGATATTATCAATGTTAAATCAAGACTTTGGGATATTTTAGAAGCCGAAGGACAAACCCTATCAGCACTGAATGCTTCCTTATTTGCAGGGAGTTTAAGTGAAGATGTTAGTCAACGTATTTTAGCGGTTCGTAAAGAAATTGGGCAAAAAACGATTCATCATTACTGCTTATTTAAAGGCGTTGCAGTGGGCTTTAATCCTATTCCTGTCCTTGATTTATTTGCAGCAGCAGCAATTGATATTGCGATGGTTTCACATCTATCTAAAGTGTATGGCTTACCGATGTCAAAGAATGAAACAGGTGAATTAGTCCGCACCATCTTGGCACACTTAATTTTGTTAATGGGAACAACATGGGCGGTCAATTTAATTGCTTCAACATTGAAATTGGGTACAGGTGGTTTTTCGACCTTACTAACGGGGGTAACCCAAAGTGCAATTTCTTGGTATAGCACCCTTGTTGTGGGTAAGGTTGCCGAAGCTTGGTTATTGAATGGAAAATCATGGGGAGATGCAGGGCCTAAAATGGTCGTACAAGAAATCTTAAATAGTTTAGACCGTAACTCTGTGTTAAATGAGGCGAAAGAAGAAATGCGGCATTATTTACGTCGATCACCCTTTAAAAATAAAGATGGTTCGACCACAACATAATAGCTATAACCACCTCCGATTATTATTTTATTTCCTGTTTGGGGTAGTTAGGCTATTATCAGTCCTAAATCTACATCACTGTGCGACTGGGCAAATGAGACATGCACGCCTTCATAATAGACATTAAATATAAGAAATAATCATGTTACAAAATATCCATGACAAAGCAAAAGGTTGGGTAGCCTACCTTATTATCTTTCTAATCAGTATTCCCTTTGCACTTTTTGGTATTAACTCCTATTTGGGAGGAGGTGCAAATCGTATAGTGGCAGAGATCAATGGCGAAGAAATCCAATCTTCCATTGTCAATGCAGAACTTTTACAGCTAAAACAACAATTTGCTCAATTAGCAGGTTTTGATGACACAATGCTAAAGCAAATGGCACTAGATCGCGTTGTTAGCCGCACTTTGCTAGAACAAGAAGTTAAGCAACACAATTACCGTGTGAGTGATAGCGATGTACTGAAGGAAATCACCCAAATTCCTGCCTTTCATAAAGAGGGACAATTCGATAAACAACAATATCAGCAAATTTTAAAATCGAATCGTCGCAATGAAGCTACATTTGAAGCACAGGTTCGAGAAGAGTTAGCACAACGACAGTTTCAAACATTGGTTACTAGTACTGCCTTTATTCCTAAAGAAACCGCCACACACTACCAAGGTTTGCAAAAGCAACAACGTGATATTGATACCTATAGTTTAACAATGGCTGATTTTAAAGCACAAGTGGTTGTGACTGAGGCTCAAGTACAAGAATATTACGAAAAAAATAAAGCCCGTTATATGACTGAAGAACAAGTCAAGCTCGCTTATATCGAACTAAAACGCAGTGATTTTGAAGCTTCACTGAATGCCAGTGTAGAAGAACTCACCGATTTCTATAACAACAATCAAGATCGTTATATTATTCCAGAAAAACGTCAAGCCAGTCAGATTGTTATTGCTGTGAATTCTCCTAAAGAAGATGCCGCTGCGAAACAAAAAGCAGAGCAATTATTAGCTGAAATTGCCGCTGCAACCCGCACCTTTGAAGCAATTGCAATGAGTGACTCTAGCGATAAAGTATCTGCAAAAAATGGCGGTGATTTAGGTATTATCGCTGCTTCTGATTGGGACAAAGCCTTTAATGATGTAGTCTTTAGTTTAAAGGTCGGTGATGTATCACCTGTAACGAAAACAGACGCGGGTTATAAAATTATTAAACTAACTAAACTTGAACCTTTAGTACAAAAAACCTTTGAAGTCGCGAAAGCCGATGTTGAAAAAGATTTCCGTTTTGAAAAAGGCAGCGAGATGTTCCAAGATAAGGATGATGAATTACCCACTTTAGCCTATGAAAATGAAAATAATCTTGCACCTATCGCAGAATCCTTACGTGTAAAAGTACAAACTTCAGACTGGATTAGCCGTACTCAAGGCGAAGGTATTGGTAAATTAGCGCAAATTCGTGAAGCGGCATTTTCTGAAGTGGTCAAAAACTCAGGACGTAATTCTGAAAAAATCGATATTGCCGATGGACACTCTCTGGTCGTACGGATATTAGAGCAAAAACCTGCTGCCCAAAAAGCCTTAGCAATCGTCAAAGCAGAAATTATGCAAACGCTGAGCGAACAGCAAACTCGACAATTAATTATTACTCAGGGTGAAGCGTTTCTGAAAAAATTATCGGCACAAGCTAACTGGAATGTTTTAGAAATTGCTGCTGATGCCCCTCAACAAATACAAAAATTAGGGTTGATTGAACGTAATAATCAAAAGGCTGATCCACTGGTTGTTGCTCAAGCATTCTCAATGCAGAAACCGACCACAGCTAAACCTGTGTTTAGTAATGTGATTAGTCCCAATGGGGATTATCACTTAATTGCACTCAATAGCGTCAAAGCGGATACAACAGCATTGGCTAAAGATGCACAACAGAACTTTGCTAGACAAATTGCGCAACGTGAACAAGGTGCATTACTTGAAGCATTACGGGAACAAGCAGAAATTCAGTTGTACCCTGAAAATCTTTAAGAAAGGAATTGATTCATTATGTTAAAACTTAAACTTCATTGGCAAATATTAATTGCCTTGATACTCGCTGTGATTGCAGGTTCTTTAACAGGAACAGACAGTCATATCGCGGGAGTCACTTTTTTCTCGGTATATGATTTCTTAGGGACATTATTTCTTAATGCCTTAAAAATGATTATTGTACCGCTAATTGCTTCTTCCATTATTGTCGGCATGGCAAATATGGGTAGCAGCAGTGATTTCGGTCGCTTGGGGGGGAAAACCCTACTGTACTACGCTTCCACTAGCTTATTAGCAATCTTAATCGGCTTGATTGTGGTCAACCTGATTCAACCGGGTATTGTCGATGGACAGCCTGCTAAAGATTTGATTGGGCTTACTGGTGATATTAGTGCAACCTTAGAAAAAGTTGAAGGGCGCGGAGCAGGCGACGTTGTCGATATATTTATTCGCATGATCCCTACCAATGTAATGGCAGCCGCTTCTTCTAATGGCGAAATGTTAGCATTGATTTTCTTTAGTATTCTATTTGGTTTTTACATCACCAAAATCAATAATCCAGGTCAGGAAACATTACGTAATTTTTGGCAGGGCGTATTTGATGTGATGATGAGAATTACTGATTTAGTCATTCGCTTTGCACCGATTGGTGTATTTGGTTTAGTCGCTAAAGTGATTGCTTCAACAGGTCTCGCGGCATTCCAACCCCTATTATTATTCTTTATTACCGTCATCTTAGCGTTAGGTATCCATCTCTTTGTCACTATGTCTTTACTACTGCGTTTTATTGGCGGTATTAAAAACCCATTGTTACACTATAAAGCCATGTTCCCCGCCTTATTAATGTCCTTTTCAACCAGCTCTTCATCCGCGACATTACCTGTGACAATGGACTGTATTGAAAATAATGCAGGCGTTTCCAATAAAACCTCCAGTTTTGTTTTGCCCTTGGGTGCAACTGTGAATATGGACGGTACGGCTTTATATGAGTGTGTTGCTGCCTTATTTATTGCACAAGCCTATGGTTTAGAACTTAGTTTTGGGGTGCAATTTACCATTGTCTTAGTGGCTTTAATGACTTCAATCGGCGTTGCGGGTATTCCTTCCGCTAGCTTAGTTGCGATTACCATTATTTTAGGCGCAATTGGTTTACCACTGGAAGCGGTTGGTTTAATTCTTGTTGTCGATCGGGTCTTAGATATGTGTCGTACCAGCGTCAATGTATTTAGTGATTCTTGTGGTGCGGTCATTATTGCCCGTTCTGAAGGAGAAACGAATGTACTGCGTAATCCTTAATGCAGATTGGGGCTGAATAAGCTAAGTTAGACCCCTTTGATTATGGAGTCGTGTTTTTCACGCTAAAACTTAGATGAAAATACATTTAAAAGCCCTTGGTTGTCGTCTGAACGAGGCGGAACTGGAAAAATGGTCACAAGATTTTACTTCAGCGGGTCATGTGATTAGTAATGATTCTAGTGAAGCGGATATTGTGGTATTAAATACCTGTTCAGTGACACAGGGTGCAGGTAAGAAATCACGACAATTACTCAATCGTTTACACCGTGAAAATCCCACCGCAAAATTAATCGCAAGTGGCTGTCATGCCACTTTGTCGCCTGAAGCGTTTGCGGAATCAGTCGGTGTAGATTTAATTGTTCCTAATCAAGAAAAAGATCAGTTAGCACAGCAAGTACTCGAACGGTTTAGTGATGGCAGTATGCCCAGTATTGCGACTGAACCGGGCGAAACATCCTTATTTCAGCGTGGACGACAACGGGCTTTTATTAAAATCCAAGACGGCTGTCGTTATCGTTGTACATTTTGCATTGTCACGATTGCACGCGGTAATGAACGTAGTCGTATGGAAGCGGAAATTATTGCCGAAATTAACCATTTACATACTCAAGGTATTCAAGAAGTTGTACTGACAGGTGTGCATGTCGGGGGCTATGGCAGTGATACTGAGACTTCTTTATATGCACTGGTTAATGCCATTTTGCAATATACCGATATACCCAGAATTCGTTTTGCCTCGGTTGAACCGTGGGATTTACATGATAATTTCTTTAGTTTATTTGAAAATCCCCGTTTAATGCCGCATATGCACTTACCTCTACAAAGTGGGGCAGATTCCGTATTACGACGCATGTCACGTCGCTGTCGTACTGATGATTTTAGAGACCTAATAGAACAGGCACGCCGTAATATCAGCAATTTCAATGTGACAACCGATATTATTGTCGGTTTTCCAGGGGAAACTGAGCAGGAATGGCAAGAAAGTTTTGACTATGTTGAATCGATTGGATTTGGACATTTACATATTTTCTCGTATTCACCCCGTCAAGGTACAAAAGCGGCGCGTTTAGCCAATCCTGTACCCAAAGTCATTAAGAAACAGCGTCATCAAGCAATGTATCAATTGGGTGAAAAGATGAAGCAAGCCGCTTTATCCGCACAAGTAGGACAGTGTTGCGATGTATTATGGGAAAAGGGCAAACAACACGGAGCAAAGACACATTACACAGGTTATAGCCCTAATTTTTTAAGAGTTGAAACCCATGTATCGCAATCTACATTGCTAGAAAATCGTATTACCCAAACTCAATTAATTAATGTATCAACTGAATCGGCAAGTCTTATTGGAAAGATTATCTAACTCGAAAATTGGAACGGGGCTTTTATAATTCCTTGAGGAGTATGCAAAATAACTTGCGCCTCCCATAACATTTTACCGTGACTACATATCGGGATTTGTCCAATACCTTGCCAATGAGCCTTATCCACGCGGGTTAGTGGTACATGGTTAAGCCCCATATCCATATTAACACCCACAAAACTGATACTGACTGCATTAACATTGATTCCTTGCGTTAGCACAGTCAGCGATAAATCTTTTAAAACAGGAATACTTTTAGGTGTAATAGAAAAGCTAACAGTTTTTCCTGTATCAATCGGCAAGCGGCAGGTTTCAGATTTCAAGTTACAACGTGTATCCACCGCTAAGGTTATATTAGCTTTTGGTAATAAAATATCTTTGAAATAATAAGCACTGAAAAATAGAATCAGTAATAACGTGATGGCAATGACACTGCCTTTATAGTTTGCTTTATATGACATAATTCAACCTCCGATTTTTAAATTGAATCAAAGGTTCATTATATCAATAACTGATGTTACGCAGTAACCGATTTCAACTCTAGGCAGAGGCTAAAATGATTTTAACTTTTCCTGTTCTGCCTCTAAGCGATCAGCTTCCGCTTTTAAACCATTGAGCTTTTCAACCATCGGTGTGACTGTTGCAGACAGTTGTAGCTTATCGGCCGCGCCCCAGTAGTCTAAATCCTGCTTCTCTCCTTCTTTTATGATTTGCTTATGCAGGGGTTTATAGAACTCGTATTCTGCGAGATAAGTTTGCGTAACCGTGTCTATTTGTTGCTGCAATTGCTCAAATTGTATGGCGTATTGTTTGGCAGCACGTTCTGTATTGCTTGAAAAAGCTTGCAAATCTAATGTTCCTAACTCCAATTTACTCACTAAGCTAGAAAAATAAGCCAGTGGGTTTTTTAAGGGATCGGTGCTGTTTTGTAGCCGATGGGTCAATGTT
>WFRR01000119.1 GCA_015486375.1 Thiotrichaceae bacterium | reverse complement strand
TTTCCTTCACATTTGCACACTGCTGCATAATTAACTCTGTCCCCACATTGGAAGTGAGTAAGATAAGCGTATTTCTAAAATCAATCAGTCTTCCTTCGGCATCTTCCATCCGTCCTTTATCAAAAACTTGGAAAAATATTTCATGTACATCTGGGTGCGCCTTTTCGACTTCGTCCAGTAATATCACACTATAAGGACGACGACGTACTGCTTCCGTTAAAATACCCCCTTCTCCATAACCCACATAACCAGGAGGAGAGCCTTTAAGTGTAGAAACACTGTGGGCTTCTTGGAATTCACTCATATTAATGGTGATAATATTTTCTTCACCCCCATACAAAGACTCTGCTAACGCTAGACCTGTTTCTGTTTTACCAACCCCTGAAGGACCACATAATAAAAATACGCCAATGGGTTTATTCGGACTGTCTAAACCTGCCCGAGAAGTTTGTACCCGTTTAGCAATCATTTTCAGGGCATGTTTTTGTCCAACGACACGTTGATTTAATGTTTCACTCAGTTTAAGTACTGCCCCCACTTCATCACGAATCATTCTACCCACAGGGATTCCCGTCCAGTCTGCAATCACGGATGCTATGGCGTATGCATCCACAGAGGGTAAAATAAGTGGATTTTCATCCTGTAATTGATTTAATTTATCTTGTTTTAGCTTTAATTGATCGAGTTCAGCGGAGTCTAATTCTGTAGCATCAAGCTTATTTTCATTATTTTCGTTATCACGTAGTTCACTGCGGAGTTGTAAAATAGCGTCAACTAAGATTTTTTCTTCTTTCCAGCGTTTCTTTAATATTTCCAGTTGGGCATTCTGTTCTATTAAATTTTGTGTCGCTTGCGTTTCTCTGGCTTCACTATCAATCCCTACGGCAGCTTCACGCTTAATAATCTCCATTTCAGTTTCTAACGCTTGAATTTGTCGTTGACAATCTTCTACCTGTGCAGGTATTGCGTATTGACTAACCGCAACCCGTGCCGCCGCAGTATCTAAAATACTCACAGCTTTATCAGGTAGTTGTCGGGCAGGAATATAACGATGTGATAATTTAACCGCTTCTTCTAATGCTTCATCAAGTATTGTCACTTGATGATGTCGTTCCATTACCATTGTCATGCTGCGTAGCATCAATAATGCTTTTTCTTCAGAAGGTTCATCAATACTCACCACTTGAAAACGACGCGTTAGTGCAGGATCTTTTTCAAAGTATTTTTTATATTCTGCCCATGTTGTAGCAGCAATCGTGCGTAATGTCCCTCGTGCCAAAGCAGGTTTTAATAGATTGGCTGCATCACTGGTTCCTGCTGCTCCCCCTGCACCAATGAGCGTATGTGCTTCATCAATAAACAATATAATTGGTGTTTCCGAAGATTGTACTTCTTCAATAATTTGTTTAAGTCGTTGCTCAAACTCACCTTTCATACTTGCCCCTGCTTGTAATAAGCCAAGATCTAAAGTATGAATTGCAATATCTTTAAGCGGAGGGGGTACATCACCACGAGCGATTCGTTGTGCAAAACCTTCAACAACAGCCGTTTTACCCACCCCTGCTTCACCCGTTAAAATAGGGTTGTTTTGACGACGACGCATAAGAATATCAATCATCTGTCGAATTTCATTATCTCGACCCACAATAGGATCAAGCTCGCCTGTTTTAGCTTGTGCTGTTAAGTCAATGGTATAACTTTGTAAGGCCTCATTTTTACCCATTGCCGCAGGAGCAATCGCTGCACTGGCTTCACCTGGTTCTGCATCCTGTAGCTGTGAACCATCCGTTGCCAGCATGGCATCTTCAGGTGAGTTTTCGATAATGGTATTAAATTGATTAATTAATTCTTCTAAATGAATTTTGCTGAATTGAGTTGATAGCGTATATAAATGCTTTTTTAATCGAGGGGTCTTTAAAATTCCAACCAGTAAGTGACCTGAACGGACTTTATTATCATTAAAAAGCAAGGTGCTGTATACCCAACCTCGTTCTACACTTTCTTCAACTTCTGAAGAAAAATCAGAAATAGCATTCGCTCCCCGAGGGAGTTTATCAAGGGCTTCAGTCATATCTCGGCTTAAATGAGATAGATTTAATTTAAATGCTTGCAGGATTTGATGTATATCTGAATCTTGCAATTGCATAATTTGATGCAACCAATGAATCAGCTCTACATTGGGATTACCTCGTAATTTACAATAAACAGTAGCACTTTCTATGGCTCTATAGCTTAATGGATTAAGTTTACGAAATAATGCAGTACGACTGATGCCTGACATAGTATTTTCCTTCTGATAGTTCCGATTTTTATAGATTTTTTTGTTAATATAAATTTTCAGCACTGATTAGCAAATCATCAGCATCCTGTACTGCCTTTTTATTGCTTATCCATGAGGTTAGTCCAAGTTGCCCATAATTTCCGAGGACTGTGTGAGGACGTTGTTGTTTTTTTAAAATAAGGCGAATATCCCAGTTCATTTCATAACCCAGATAATTTTTAATAATGCTACTAATGAGCTTTAATTTGCTTTTATCAGGGAGCAATTTCTCATATTCTGCTAAATCCATTGCCCCGATTAGTAAGCGAAATTTGTACTGTCGTTGCCAGCTGTATTGCCCCAAGGTGGTATTTTGTCCTAATAAGCCTCCTTCTTGATTCATTCCTAGTTGTATTTGGCTGTATTTGGGTATTTTTAACCATTCACCCACAAATTCTTCAATTTGAACAGGTACTTTAAAAAATGCTTTTAATATTGAGGATAAGCCTTCAGCGTGATGAGGTGTAGAAGCAAGATGTGCAGCAAAGTGCAGTTTACTGTTGTCTGGCATACTATCGCGGTTTTGCAGTGCGGGCATTCCAATTCCGAGTAATGAGCCGATATAAGTATGGAAACGGTCAGTGTCAGGACGATCATAATGTACGGTAGGCTCTTTGTTAGCCCAAGCACGGTAAAATAAGCTCAACATACGATGATGAAAAATATCCATAAAATATATCATTGCTTCATCTTTAGCATTTCGACTACGATGGCGAGCATATTCGGTTAAATGTAAAGGTAGTGGCCCATTAGAACCAAATACACCAAAAAAATAGACATTTAGATGCAATAAACCATTATCAGAATGACATTCTGACAAGGTTGCAGGGGCAAAAATAGTGGTGGGCGTTTGACCCAATCGCACAATATCATCACGAGGACGTATTGTTTTTCCTAAACGTGCCTGTTGATGATGTCTACATTCCAATTGCCTTAACGCAGCATAAAAACCAAATTTATACGGTGTTTTTTGTAAACGCGTTAGTAATTTTAAAGTATTGCTTTTGTTCCGATTCTTATAGGCCATCGCTTGATCATTCCTCGCTCAACTGTCTTTAACACGGTTTGAGTAAAGCTATTTAAAGAAACATATTTACTAAAGAATTGTTCGATAATTGATCCTAAAAGAAACACGCCACTGCCTTCAAAAGCACTATCTTTACAAGTTAGTACAATTTCTACTCCTCGACCAAAAGTAATCGGACCACCGCCAGGAATACGTCTTACAATTTGGCGACTTTCTACTGATAAAATACCATTAATCTGTTTTCTTATTTTGGCACTGGTATTATGACTATAGAGTGATAGCAATTGTCGTAATGCCGCTGCCCCCTTTTGTTGATCCTGATCTAATAAAGATAAATAATTTAATGATAACTGGCTAATCAATCGCCACGCTACCTCGCCTTCAGGGTGCGGTGGTTTAGGGGCAGTTAGTCCAGTGAGTGAGTAAACACGCTCAATCGGACCATCATCCTGCATTGTGAAAGGCGTTTTTCCATTTTCAGAGCGAGAATACTGGGGTAAATTTCGATTTGTACAGGTTAACCCAATCGCTAATTGTTTTAGATCTGCGCTATAAGGTGTTTCGCTTGCATCAACCAGTGAAATAAATACTTCTGTGCCAATATAATCATTACTGGTCTGTCGATTGCTGGTATGCAAACGCGGCTCTCGACGTAAAGTATAATAGGCTTGATGTCCATCAACAGAATCATCGCCTTCACACGCATAAAAAGGACGAAATTGTTGTTTTTCCTGCAAATTCTTATCAAATCCAAGTACATTACTAATCGCATAAACTTCGTAATCCATTGGTTTTGTCCGTTCTGGAATAACGTGATGTTCAGTAGAACGGTCGGATAGGCGAATATGATTGGCAGATTTTTTAAATAGATTAATTGCAGGAGTACAATTAAGGGAAAAGTTATTAGCGGATAATACGTCCTGTAATAATTTATTCTCTTCATTGAATAAAAAGATAATTTCTAGCTCATCTTGCTCACAGCGTTGTATCGCACTACTTAAGTTTTGTAAATCAAAGAATAGATAGCGTTGGGGAAAGTTAAAATATTCTTGAAAAAGACGATAGCCTTGGAAGGAAATATCGGTATAAGGTAGTAAAGCTTGTTCGGTTTTAAAACCCACCGTTTGGATACAGTTCGCAGATAAAGTCCGCGTCCAAGCAGGATTAAACTTACCCGAAGCAGGTTGAATAACAATCGATTCTGTATAAGCAAACAAGAGTTCATAAACTCGGTTGGGCATTTCTCCGCCCCCATCCAGATAAAAAACTAAGTTATTGAGCTCTGACAACATCTGAAAAGGCATTTCTCCCGCTGTTTTTAAACGTAACTTAATTCCAGATCTAATATCATTATCATCTTGACTTTTAACATAATAATTTGCTTCGCCAAGCGATAGATAACTTGCCTCCATAATACGGATTGGCCACAGTTTTACATCATGAGCCGTATGGTATTTACAGCGAGTTTGAGTATTTTTAGCTAATTCTCCTCTTAATTCTGTCCCTTTAGGTAAACTAAACCCTTGTTCTGATACCCCTCCTGCTAAGTCGGGTACAAATTGCATAATGCTCATTGAGGGGATTGGGCTAAGATAATGTGGGTAAACAGTTTCTAAGAGATGCTGGGTAAATTTAGGAAATTCTGCATCTAGCTTTAGTTGGATGCGAGCAGATAAAAAGGCAAAGCCTTCTAATAAACGTTCTACATAAGGGTCAGCGCATTCAAAATTATCTAAATCTAGCTGTTGTGCCACACCTGGATAACGCTGTGCAAATTCTTTACCCATTTCACGGGTAAATTGCAGTTCTTGCTCGTAATATTTAAGTAATTCTGGATGTATTTTTTGATTTGCAGTTGCCATACATTACTCTTGAATTTCTATATTGCCATTTTCTAAATCAAGTTGAGTAGTTATTTGTAGTGGAATTGGGCGATAACCCGTCCATAAATCCCCTTTAATCTCAAATAAAAGTGCATTTTCACCTAAGTGACTTTTTTCCTTTAGTAAACGTACTTCTAGGGTTTTAGTAATAATTCTAGGTTCAAATTGCTGAATGGTTTGTTGTAATATTTTTTCTAGTCTAAGCAAGTCAATACTTGAAGCGGTTTTACCCGTCAAATCAGGTAAACCATAATTAAGAACAGAATGACTTACATTAGGATAGCTTTCTTTAAGTAACTCATCCAAGCATAAATTGTGTGTATTGAACAACCACTCTAAATCACGCTTTACACAGTCACGAATATCTAGTAAAGAACCTGTTGAGGTTTGAAAAAAATTTAGCTGCCTTAATAATTCTTTACGATCCTGAATCCACTTACGTTTATCTTTTTCGAAATTGGATTCAGAAGTATTGGCTAATTTTTTTTCCAAAATATCAATCTTATTTTTGCAGCGTGCAATCATGGTATTGATATGTTGATCATCAACGATTTTATCGAGGAGTGAAGGAAAAAATGCATCTTGTTCTACACGATTTTTACTCATAACACTCCACTATTTTGATTAGAAAAGGAAAATTATTTAGTCTTGTTTATTGGTAGCAAGATTCCAAGTTTTATCATCAGGGGAACCAGGTGCTCCAGTTGCATCAATCGGAGTATATTCCCATTTAATTTTACTATAGGCAACCGTCACTGTTTCCGAGGGCTTTACTTCCATACCTTGAGATGCTCCACCTGCTGATACAGAAGTAATGATTGCATCAGTGAGAATATAACGAGCAAATACATGTTTATCTCCTGTTGCAAGACATAATTCAAAGGTAATCTCATCAATATGAGTTCCTTTACAACAAGCAATATTTAATAGTGGTGTGGCTTTGTCGAGCGTTTTAACAAAATTCATATCTTGAAAATCTGCACGACCTCCTGTCATTCCTCCTGTAAAACTAACACCTGATACAGGTTGAGAGACACTATGACTATAGCTTGAAATTTCTATCCAATCTACGTGTGCATCATCTGTACACTCGCCATCAATACCCGCTCCGAATTTTACAAACATATCTACGGCCATTCTTTTCTCCTTTTATTGTTTCAATAAATATAAAAAACAGTTACTAATTTTTAGTTTCTTAATTGGCTAAGGAATAATCGTTGAATTATTCTTGAATTCATATTGTTACTTTGATATGAATCAGCCAATACAAAGGGGGAAACTGCTCACCCTTATCCTTTCAATTATTTAATCTCTTTGCGAAGGTAAACGTGATACTAAACGTAAAGAAATACTTAAGCCTTCCAACTGATAATGGGGTCTTAGATGAAATACTGAAGAGTAATAACCAGGATTTCCTTCAACTTCAGACACACTGACCTCAGCATCGGCTAATGGTTTTCTGGCTTTATCATCCTCCGATGCCCAAGCAGGATTCGGCTCAACATACTGTTTAACCCAACGATTGAGAAACTTCTGCATATCATCGCGTTCTTTAAATGAACCGACTTTATCGCGCACAATACATTTCAAATAATGGGCAAAACGGCAAGTCGCAAATAGATAAGGTAAACGGGCTGATAAATTCGCATTAGCGGTTGCATCAGGATCATCATATTCAGCAGGTTTTTGCAATGACTGCGCCCCAATAAAGGCTGCAAAATCTGAATTTTTCTTATGAATTAATGGCATAAAGCCATTTTTTGCTAATTCCGCTTCACGGCGATCACTAATAGCAATTTCGGTCGGACATTTCATATCCACACCACCATCATCTGTTGCAAAGGTATGCGTCGGTAAACCCTCGACTGCACCGCCTGACTCTACCCCACGAATACGCGAACACCAACCATAATGTTTAAACGCACTATTAATATTGGTCGCCATTGCATAAGCCGCATTTGCCCATGCGTATTTATTATGTTCTACCCCTTCTACATCTTCTTCAAAATCAAATTCATCTACGGGGTCGGTTTTAATGCCATACGGTAAACGGGCTAAAAAACGGGGCATGGCTAAACCGATATAACGTGAATCTTCAGACTCACGCAAAGAACGCCATGAAGCATACTCGGGAGTTTGGAATATTTTAGTTAAATCACGTGGATCACTTAATTCTTGCCAGCTATCCATATTCAATAAACTGGGCGCAGGGGCAGTAATAAAGGGTGCATGAGCAGCTGCAGAAATTTCGGCCATTTGATTCAATAATTCTACATCTTGGGGGCTATGATCAAAGTAATAATCACCCACTAAACAGCCATAAGGTTCACCACCAAACTGTCCATATTCTTCTTCATACATTTTTTTGAATAAGGGGCTTTGATCCCAAGAAATACCTTTGTATTTTTTTAAGGTACGATGTAAATCTTTTTTAGAAATATTATAAACACGGATTTTTAGCATCTCATCCGTTTCAGTATTATTGACTAAATAATGCAGTCCCCGCCAACTACTCTCAATTTTTTGAAAATCATCATGGTGTAAAATTTCATTAATTTGGTCGGTTAATTTCGCATCCAATTCCGCAATAATCGATTCAATTGAACGGATGGCATCATCTGAAACGAGTACAGATTGGTTGAGAGCCTGCTCTGCGAGTGTTTTTACCGCTTGTTCAACGGCTTCCTTACTGCGTTCTGACTTAGGTTTAAATTCTTTTTCAAGTAGAGAAGAAAAAGCATCGTTTTCTTCTGATTGTTGCTGTGCTAAATGGACAGTTTCTTGGCTAACTTCTTCTGGCATGAGCAAATTTCTCCTTTAATACTAATCGTCTTTTTCAGTGGGTTTAGCTTCTGAGGTCAAAGCTTGCAATAAAGCAGGATCATTTAACGTTTTAGCAATTAATTCTTCTGCTCCTGTTTTACCGTCCATATAAGTTAAAAGGTTGGCAAGTTGTGTTCTCGCTTGCAGTAATTTACTGAGTGAATCAACATTTTTTGCAATCGCAGCAGGTGAAAAGTCATCCATACTTTCAAAAGTTAAATCAACATTCAAGCTACCTTCACCTGTTAAAGTATTTTTTACTCGAAATGCAGCTCTAGGTTTCATTGCTTGCATACGATCATCGAAGTTATCAACATCAATTTCAAGAAATTTTCGCTTAGCGGGAGCTTCTAAAGGTTCTTCAGGTTTACCTGATAAATCAGCCATTACCCCCATTACAAAAGGCAGTTGAATCTTTTTTTCTGCTCCATAAAGCTCCACGTCATATTCTATTTGTACACGCGGTGCACGATTTCTTGCAATAAACTTCTGGCTACTTTGTTTTGCCACTGTTTGTTCTCCTGCTAATTGCTTATATTTCTGTATACAATGTTTTTAACGTTAACTATAAATAACTACTCTTAAACAAAGAAAAAGTCTATTCAGGTTTAGAAATAAGACAGAAATATCCTTACCCCTTAAATTGTGTAATGCAAAAATAGTTAATATTCCAAGTATCTAATAATGAGGGTAAATAGCCCTTATAAATCCACCATCAAGTATAGTAGAGTTTTTTTTTATATCAATAAATTCCAAGATCAAAATTCACGGTTAACAACTTGTTGTTGTCCATGACTTCTTACCTTGTGCAATAGAAAATTTAATTTTATCAAAAATAATCTAAGCAGAATGCAAAACTGAGGTAACTATATTAAAATTCTTTCTTAATATTTAAGGAAGGATAACTATGAGTACACATTTTGATCTTATTGCTATTGGGGCAGGTAGTGGCGGCTTATCAGTCGTGGAACGAGCTGCAAGTTATGGTGCAAATTGTGCTGTAATTGAGTCAGGTGAATTAGGGGGTACTTGTGTCAATGTTGGTTGTGTTCCTAAAAAAGTTATGTGGTATGGCGCATCGGTAGCACATTCATTGCGAGATGCGGTGGACTATGGCTTTGACATTGAGCAAAAAGGCTTTAATTGGGAAAAGCTGGTCATGAAACGTGACAATATGATTGGAGGTATTAATGATTGGTACTACGATTTTTTAGCTCAATCTGGAGTTGAGTTAATTGAAGGTTCGGCACAGTTTATTGATGATAAAACCATTACGGTTGATGGTGAAAACTATACGGCAGATCAAATTGTCATTTCTACGGGTGGTCGTCCGATTGTTGATAAAAGTATTACTGGGCATGAGTTGGGAATTACTTCTGATGGCTTTTTTGAAGACCTTGATGAAGAATGTCCCGCTAAGGTTGTGGTCATTGGGGGTGGCTATATTGCGCTGGAACTCGCAGGTATGTTGCAAGCGTTGGGTTCACAAGTACAAGTAATGCACCAAGGTTTCCCTGTGCTACTCGGCTTTGATGATATGTTGCGGGATTTGTTGCGTAAGGAAATGCAGCAAGAGGGTATTATTTTTGATGATAATAATAAACTTAGTAAAATTGAAAAGCAGGGTGATGGCAAACTCAGTATTTATCTTGATAATGGGGATGTACTCAAAAATATTGATCAGTTGCTTTGGGCAATTGGTCGGAAGCCTAATACCGATAATATTGGTTTAGATAAAACCAGCATTGAACTAGGACGGGGGGGCACTGTACCTGTGGATAAATATCAAGAAACCGTGGCTAAGAATATTTATGCTATTGGCGATATTACGGGACAGGCACAACTAACGCCCATTGCAATTGCCGCAGGTCGGCGCATGGCTGATCGTTTATATGGGGGAATGAAAGGGCGTAAAATGGATTACAGCTTGATTCCAACGGTCATTTTCACACATCCTCCCATGGCAACGGTGGGTTTAACAGAACAAAAAGCAGCAGCAGAATATGGGGTTGATCAGGTTAAAGTCTATAAAACGGAATTTACCCCCATGTACTATTCACTAGTACGCCATAAAGTAAAAACAGCCATGAAAATGGTCGTGGTCGGTGAACAAGAAAAGGTTGTTGGCGTACATATGATGGGGCTAGGGGTTGATGAAATGTTACAAGGTTTCGCTGTCGCTATTCGTATGGGAGCAAATAAGCGTGACTTTGATGATACCGTGGCAATTCACCCCAGCAGTGCAGAAGAATTAGTAACTATGCGCTAATTTTATTGTTGCACACAAATAAATACATAAGGTTTATCCCTTTTGTATTTACTTGGGTTTAAACGAACCTGATAATTATTATACAAAGTCAGCAAGTGATAATGCTCAATTTCGTTTAAGCTTACCTCTCTTTTATTTCTAATTCTATTTAACCTCTCTTAATTTCAATATGAACACTATTTGTAAAAACTTAGAAGATATTATCTCTCGAATTCGCCGCGCAGAACAAAAATATAGTCACCTATCAGGATCTGTAAAACTATTGGCAGTCAGCAAACATCATCCCATCGAGGCTCTTGATACTGCTTACGCTTGTGGTCAAATCGCTTTTGGTGAAAATTATGTGCAAGAAATGCAAGCTAAGGTCGATACGAGTGTGAAAAAAGCGTTAAATTGGCATTTCATTGGTCCGATCCAATCCAATAAAACTAAACATATTGCAGCAATAGCCGACTGGGTACATTCTATTGATCGTTTGAAAGTTGCTCAGAGACTCAATAATCAGAAACCTGTGGAACGCGCTGCGATTTCTATTTGTTTGCAAGTTAATATTAGTGGCGAAACCTCGAAGTCTGGGGTTAACCCTAATGATTTATTACCTCTAGCAGAAGAAATAAGAAACTTAAAAGGATTAAAATTACGAGGCTTAATGGCAATTCCTGCACCTGAGAATAACTTTGATAAACAGCGAGCAACCTTTGCTAAAGTACGCTGTTTATATGAAGATTTGAATCGACAGGGGTTTGAATTAGATACTCTTTCAATGGGTATGAGCAATGATATGGAAGCGGCTATTGCAGAAGGTGCTAATTTAGTCCGTATTGGTACGGCTATTTTTGGAAAACGGACTTGATAAAAACGCTAACTTCACTGCTAAGGAGGGGGTGTATTTGAGCTATTTTAACGTAGTGGTATCATTGGCGAGTAAGTTCTCTAATAGTGCTGACATTAAAATAGCCACCCATGTAGCATCCGTCCTGGTGCGAAAGTAAATGCACCTGCAATCAATATTCCTCCTACATATAAGGCAATCATATTTTGTCGATGCATACGTACATTACCATGCTTAATTGCCCAGTATGCTGCGGAAACACTATAGAGCGTTAAGATACTGAATAAGTGGATAAAACCAAAGTGATTAAATAAACGCATACCCACTTCTGCGGACATAAATAAGGTTACAATCGCCGTTTCTAACATCAGTAACATATAGATCTTACCCAGTAACTTATGGCTTTTTGTCCCTTTTCTATTGAGTAAAAGATAGGTACCAATTACAAATGCAGGTAAAATGCTAGCTAAGTGTAAATATACAAGTTCGATGTATGTCATTTTTTCATTGCTCAAAAAGACTATAATTGTAGGATTTTTCTCAAAATTAGCAATGCTGAAATTAATTTTAATTAAGCAAAAAGCATTGTTTTAGCTCAAATTATGTGCAATCAATTAAACTCACTATTACAGCAACAAGGTTTTGTTATTTGCAAAACAAACAATACCTTGAAAGATTACTTAATAACATCCTATCAATCTGAATTTGATGATTTCTGTAAAACTTGGAAGGATTTACCCAATGATCCTTATTTATTGGCAGGTGAATCTTACCGTCAGCGACGTTATGTCGTTTTAAATTATCAGCAACAAAAACTGACGATTTTACCTAACGAACCACATTATCAAGCCCGTTATTACAATCCTCTGTATGGAAATATTAATCGGCACTTTGAGACATGGCATCCATCCAGTCTTAATAATCCTATATTATTGCAATTAATTTACTGGGTGACTCAGCAATTATCAGAGGACAGTACAACTTCATGGCAGATTCAAGCACACCAGTTTCGTATTACAGCATCCATTAATAATCAAGGTAAACCGACACCAGAAGGCATTCATAAAGATGGGGCTGATTACATCTGTATCATGCTTTTAGATCGAAAAAATATTAGTGGCGGGGTGAGTGAAATTTACGATAACAATAAAATATTACTCTGTAGTACCCAATTAGAACAGAGAGGTGATTTAATTCTTCTCAATGATCATGCGGTATACCATCGTGTTACTGAAATAAAATTAAAAAATCAGGATAGTAAAGCGTACCGTGATGTGCTGGTATTGACTTTTCATGAAAAATAAATTTCATAAAATCAGTATGATAGTAATTTTTATTTTCTCTGATTATACTATTTTATATTTGTTCTTTTTTTTAAAAGTTTACGGTTTGTTAGTCTATTTTGTTCTATGCTCTGTAATCTAAGTATAAAAAATATAATATTATAATTGCTTAAAAAATATGCTTTTAAGCAAGTTTCTTAAGAAATACAGGTATATAAACAACATGAAAAAATTACTCATACTCAGTAGTATTAGTTTACTTGCAACACTCATGATGACTTCAACATGGGCTGATAATCATGCATCAGATCCTGCTAAAACAGAAGCTAGCACTACAGCTACTACTACAGAAGAAAAAGCGAAGACAGAAGAAACCGATCAAAAAGCAGATACTTCAGAAAAATCTGAGACGGATAAGTCAGTCGAAAAAGCAGATACTTCGGAAAAAGCGGAAGCGGATAAGTCGGCAGATAAGGCGAGTGAAACCAAAGAGCCCACTGAGGCTGCAGCAACACTTTATATTATTTCACCGAAGGATGGTGATGAAGTGACTAGTCCTGTGACGGTTGTATTTGGTCTAAAAGGAATGGGCGTTGCTCCAGCAGGAATTGAAAAAGACAATACGGGACATCATCATTTATTAATTGATCAGAAAGAATTACCTGCTGAAGGTATTCCAATGGGAGCGGATGTTAAACATTTTGGTGGTGGTCAAACACAAGCCGATGTTGAACTTAGTTCAGGAGAACACACACTACAGTTGATTTTAGGTGATATGGCGCATGTACCCCTTTCACCTGCACTCACTTCAGAAAAAATTACGATTAAAGTTAAATAGTATTTTTTCGTAAGCAATATGGCTAACTGATTAAGGTTCCTGAGCCTTGATCAGTGAGTAGTTCCAGTAATACTGCATGTGCAATCCGACCATCAGAAATTACCGCATTATTCACACCTTCATTAACAGCATCTAATGCACATTGGATCTTAGGCAACATTCCCCCTACAATCGTACCATCTGCTTTAAGTTTCTCGATTTTATTTTCGTCTAAACTTGTTAATAATTGACCTTGTTTATCTAATACTCCAGAGGTATTAGTCAGTAAAATTAATTTATCAGCTTTAAGTTCACTCGCAATTTTACCTGCTACAAAATCTGCATTAATATTATAAGTTGTACCTTTATCACCCACTCCAATTGGTGCAATAACAGGAATATATTTATCCGCATCTAACATTCTTACAACACCAGCATTAATTTCTTTGACTTCTCCCACATGACCTAAATCAATAATTTCAGGGGGAAGGTTATCTGTGGACTTCTTAGACATTACTAACTTTTTGGCTTTAATTAAATTACCATCTTTACCTGTTAGACCAATAGCCCGTCCACCTGCTTGATTGATCATAGTCACAATTTGCTTATTGACTAAGCCACCCAAGACCATCTGCACGACATCCATAGTTTCACTATCAGTCACTCGCATCCCATTAATAAAGTGACTTTCTTTACCAGTTTTTTTCAGTACTTCACCAATTTGTGGACCACCACCATGAATAACCACAGGATTAATACCAATTTGTTTTAATAAAACAATATCTTGAGAAAAACTTTGTTTTAACTGTTCATCAATCATGGCATTACCGCCATACTTAATAACGATGGTTTTTCCTGCATACTTTTGTATATAAGGCAGTGCTTCGATCAGGATATTAACAGTCTTTTGAGCTTTAATGGCAGGCATAATCGGTTTTACTAACATGAGAAATAAGGCAAATTATAACGCAGAGATATTCGCTAGGCTATTCTCGACCTCTTTATAAATTATATAAATGTATCCGATAAAGTATTAATCATGAATTATAAGCTAAATATCTGATTTTTATTTGAAATTTTGTATAAAAATAATCAAGATAAAAACTGAGTTTGATGGTAGTATCACAGACCATTGTGGCAGGAAAGACACAGCATGTGGTTTTAAAGTTGACCTTTTTTGAGCTTTCTTTACATGTGCTATTTATTATTCTAAAGGGGACGAAACTTCATTTATGCATCAAATTGTTCAAGGTATATATTATTGTATAAGCCTACTGTGTCTCGTGTCTTTAGGCAGTTGTACTATTAATATTTCTACAGGATGGGGGAAAGGGGGACATACCACCTCTGTTGCTCCTATGTTGCGTCAAGTGTTACCTGCGGTAGTCAATGTATTCTCTGAAGGCAATCGGGTTGCGTGTAGCGCATTTGTACCCAATAATCCACAGTTAAAAAAGCAATTTGATTTAGATAAAAATCCCTCAGAAGCCTGTTTGTCACAAAGCCAAGGCTCGGGTGTAATTATCAATGCAAAAAAAGGCTATATTGTTACCAATTATCACAATATCCAAAATACTGTTAAAACAATTATTACCTTGCATGATCGACGCGAAATACAAGCACAAGTCATAGGGTTTGATACAGATACCGACTTGGCACTCTTAAAAATTTCTGCTGATAAATTATCTGCTCTAACACTGAGTCATGCTGATAAACAATTAGAAACAGGTGATTTTATTGTCACTATCGGTAGTCCATTCGGTCTAGATCACAGTGTTACGTTTGGACTTGTAAGTGCTCTAGGACGCTCGGGGCTTGGTTTAGAGGGCTATGAAGATTTTATTCAAACTGATGCATCCATTAATGTTGGGAATTCAGGCGGCGCATTAGTTTCTATGCAAGGTCAATTAGTAGGAATCAGCACTGCAATTGTAGGGGCTAATAATAGTAACACAGGGATTGGTTTTGCCATTACAGGCAGTATGGTGAAGGCCGTTATTGAACAGCTGATACAATATGGTGACATTAAACGAGGTTCAATTGGAGTTGTTGTCGATGATATTATGGTCGATGCTAAACTTCGCGCACTGATCAGTCATGTTGTGCCTCAATCACCCGCAGATAAAGCAGGCTTAAAACAAGGTGATATCATCTTACGTCATAATGATGAATACATAAAAGGGGCTGCCAAGTTACGTAATTTATTAGGTTTAACTCGGGTGGGTAATAGCGTGCAGTTAGAAGTATTGCGTAGAGAGGCAGAACAACAAACCATACTCAGTATTAGTGTTACACTCGCCAACCCTGATTTAGAGCATTAAAGGCATAATTATGGAAGCACTGTATTTACTGATTCCTTTGGGTATTGTGGTCATCGTAGTGGCGGTTGTGGCATTTATTTTGACTGTAAAAAGCGGGCAATATGATGATCTTGATGGCGCTGCTTACCGTATTCTCATGGATGACGATGATCCACGTATTCCTGCTAATAATCAACGCAATAAGGTTAAATAGTATATTGGGTCTATTGCTTAGTCATACTTTATACAAAAATACAATAAAAATTTTTACTAAAGGTTTGCTTTTGCAGATAGAGCGATATTGCACTAATTCAAATTTAATTTTTTATCATTAAAAGCCCTTGTCTTTCGGTTTTTTCTAGCAATCTATCCTATGATCATTCAAACAAGCTAGATAAGACAAATAATTTTTTACGCTTGTGATAGCCTTACTTTATAATAAGGCTGTTTAATTGATATATCAGGATTATGGATGTCCTGAAGAGAATAATCAGAGTGTCATGAGGGAAATTTTTCTCTTTTCTGGTTTTATTTAAGAATTTTTTGCACATTACTGTTCATCATTATGTGATTAATACCATTCTATATGTGGCTTGCATTATTGGCGTTTTATTACGACCAATTAAGATAAAAGACCGTGGCAAAGAGTGAAAGTCTGAAAGGAAATCATTGTTTTTACCATATTAACATTTGATATTTAAAAGGAAATACTCTTTTTAAGTTGATATTGTGTCTTATGCTAATTTTAAGAAACAGAAGTGATGTTTAGACAGTGTGCAACTTTGGAGAGTGACGAGTAAAAATGTCAGATAGAAGATTGCAGGTGTTTCATGCGGTAGCACGTTTATTAAGTTTTACAAAGGCGGCTGAAGTGTTACATATGACCCAGCCTGCTGTTACGTTTCAGATTAGGCAGTTGGAGGATCAGTTTGATACGCGCCTATTTGATCGTACCCACAATAAGGTATCACTAACGGAAGCGGGACATATTACCTTTCAATATGCTGAACAAATATTTGAGCGATATTCTGAAATGGAAAATGCCATTAAAGAATTGACCAGCGATATTAGTGGATCCTTGACCCTTGGTGCAAGTATTACTATTTCAGAATATATGCTACCTGCCTTATTGGGAGAATTTAGAACTAATAACCCAGAAGTACGCTTAAGGTTAAGAGTCTCTAATACTGAAGGCATTGTTTCGATGGTCGAAAATAATGTTATTGATTTAGGTGTAGTTGAAGGACCCGTAAATAATAAAAATTTACTGGTTGAGGTATGTAGAAATGATGATTTGATTGCAATTGTACCTGTTGGACATCAGTTGGCACAAAAAAAATCAGTTACGCCTGCTGAAGTGTTAGCGCATCAGTTTGTTTGTCGTGAAGAAGGTTCAGGAACGCGTGAAGTGATTACTGATTACTTTAAAGAGCATGGAGTTGAACGAAAAGCGATTTCTTGTTTAGAGCTAGGTAGCCCAGAGGCAGTGAAAGGCGCTGTTGAGGCAGGTATCGGGGTTTCTATTGTTTCTAGTGTCAGTGTCTCCAAGGAGTTAAAGCTAGGAATGTTGGCAGCAATACCCTTAAATCCACCGTTATCACGCCAATTCTCTTTTGTGCGTCAACGTCAGAAGTTTCGGGTTAGAGCGATGGAGGAGTTGCTAGATTTTGCTCGTGGTTATTGTGGAAAAAAATTGTAGTCACTGCTAAAGTGAGCGATGAGGATCAGATAATCGTTATTTAGATTCTTCAGAAGCTCACTGGCTTTAGCTGGGAGTTATTTCAAATAAAGCTAGCTAGGGTCTGTGGATGTTACAAAATATGCCGTCAGTGCGTGGAAGCCGTGAGGAACGTGCGCTGTCTAAAATTTATAAAGCGCTAGATAGCAATCATCGGCAAACTTTATTAAGTTTCGCAAACTTTCTTGTCCAACAACAAGAACAGTCGATAACACCTCAAGAAAGAATAGCCGATCTAAAACCGTTAAATATCCCTCGTCCTAAGAAAGAATCTGTGATTAAAGCCATTCGGCGTTTATCAGCTAATTATCCGATGGTAAATACAGATACCATGTTTGATGCTATTTCTAAGTTAATGACTTCACATATTATGGAAGGTCGTTCAGCCGAAGTGGTGATTGATGATTTACAAGAATTATTTAAAAATCAATATGCTGAATTAAACAATGGGTAAGTTACTCCACGATTGGTATATACGGCACTTTTCTGACCCACAAGTGGCTCTATTAACTTTTCTACTGATACTTGGCTTTAGTATTATTATCTTTGCTGGTCAACTATTAACGCCACTATTGGCTGCGATTATTATTGCCTACCTGTTAGATGGCGGTGTTATGCTGCTTCAATCCCATCGCTTTCCACGCTTTCTTGCTGTTATTAGCGTGTTTAGTATCTTTATCTTGTTGTTATTGATTACCTTATTTGTACTCGCTCCTTTAATGTTACGGCAAGCCAGTGCATTTGTATTAGAAATTCCTAAGATGTTATCTCAAGGGCAAACGGCCTTAATGGCTTTACCCGAACAATATCCACACTTAATTAATACCCAAACTATTCAAGAGTTTTTATTGGGTATTCGTTCACAAGTCTCTGAATATTCTCAACAAGTGTTAAGCTTTTCATTAGCTTCTGTGGTTGATTTATTAAGTTTTATGGTTTATCTCGTGGTGGTACCTTTATTAGTATTTTTCTTTTTAAAGGATAAAGATTGGATTTTAATTTGGCTACAAAGTTATTTACCTAAAGATCGTCAATTAGTCACCCGTGTTTGGGTAGAAGTTAATTGTAAAATTGTTGGCTATGTGCGGGGGAAATTTTTAGAAATACTCATTGCTTGGGGTGTGAGTTATATTACTTTCCTATTTCTTGGACTCAACTATGCGATGTTACTGTCATTTATTGTTGGAATTTCAGTACTTATTCCTTATGTCGGTGCCGCGATTGCGACTATACCCATTGCCATTATTGCCTATTCACAATGGGGCTATAACTCAGATTTCATTACAATAATGATTGCTTATGGCATTATTCAATTTCTCGATGGTAATTTACTTGTCCCCCTTCTTTTCTCAGGCATGGTTAATTTACATCCTGCTGCAATCATTGTAGCCGTACTCTTTTTTGGTGGTTTATGGGGTTTTTGGGGGGTGTTTTTTGCCATTCCTCTTGCGACTTTGATTCATGCCGTTTTAAATGCTTGGCCAGAGGTAAGGTAAAGTTAGTTTTAAACGATAAAATATTGAAATACAATCATTTGATCTATATTCAGATAATTAAAAAGTTGAATATAGATCAAATGAAACAAAAGTGTTAACGGCTACGATTGGGCCAATAGCGATAATGACCGACCATTTTCTTCATTCTAAATAAAATATCTTCAGTAACTGGTCCTTTGCCATCGTTATGAACAATCATTGGACGTTGCCCATCCTTTGATCGTTTATTCACCACAATACCAATATGCGGTGCAACCCCATTGATTCGCCATGTAACCAAATCACCAGGTTTATAATCTGCACCATTCATTGAAAGTGGTAATTTTTGACCGTGTAATTCAAAATATTTCTCTAAATTAACCACCCGTCGATGGTCAATATTAGCATCAGGAATCAATTTTCCATAAATACGTTGACTCGGATATAAAGCAAAGCGTCTCTTCATGTCCTCATGTACATTACGTTGTAAATCAATACCCATACGTCGATAGGCACGTACTACGACATCGGTACACACACCAATATTTTGCGGCACATCACCCATGGGGTAACGTAATTTAACGTATTTGCCATCATATTTAACTTTATGACGGGTACGCTCGATGGCTGCGTTAGATAAATTCATTGGATTGAAAGGGACTACGGTGCGTCTTGGCACGACTTTGACAGGAATTTTTTTACTGGGCGTATACTTTTTTTCAGCGGGTGGCTTTTTTTTCGGTGCTGAGCCACAGCCTGAAAGTTGAACAATGGAAAAGGAGAGCAGTAGAATGTAACTTAGGTGTAGGGGTTTCATTATTATCCTGTTAAAGAAAAGATCGCTTTATTTTTAAGTAACCAAGTGAAACATGCGCTGAATTCAGAATTTGGCATAAGGTGAGACAGTTGGTTTTCTTTATAAGAGTAGTACTTACATAGAAATTTAGCAGATTCTATAAAGCTAACAGAATAAATTCTGGATGAACCGTTTGCAAAAAAGTTTATTTTATCCGTATCAACAGTATAAGCAAAACGACTTTCGGGTAAACGTTGATAATCTTGCCCTGCAATATAATTTTCTTGTGAATCATCTGGAAAAATTAGACTAGATTCACCTTTTGTTTGGGTTAAATAGCGACCAATACATTGCTGCATAAAATCGGAATTATTATTCAAGCCAAAATGTAGCATTTGTACTAATTTCTCTAGGCTTTCTTGATCAATTTCTCCTGAATGTGCTTGTACTTGTCGTTGTGGATCACTGTAACGTGCTGTCTTGGGAAGTTGTTCTAAACAGCTATCAAAGTAACTACTGAGTAATTCTTGCTGTTGGGGAGCGCGGAAACCCACCGAGAAGGTCATACAGTCATTGACTGCGATACCATTATGAATAACATGAGGAGGAAGGTAGAGCATATCTCCTGTATTTAATGTCCATTCCTGTTCAGGTTCAATTGATTTGAGTATACGCAAATCAATATTAGCAATTAAATCCCCTTCATCAATCGGATAATCTGCAATTTGCCAGTGTCGTTGCCCTTGTGCTTGAATTAAAAAAACATCATATTCATCAGTATGTGGACCGACTGATCCCCCTTGTACAGCAAAACTAACCATTAAATCATCAATACGCCAGTCAGGTAAAAAACGAAAAGGTTCAATAATTTTATCGCGTAGTTCAGGATAATAGCGTTCTACATCATTGACGAGCAAAGTCCAATGAGTCTCTGGTAATTCAGCAAAACTTTCCTCATCAAAAGGACCATACAAGGTTTTCCATGCCTGCCCTAAACCCTTTTCTACTAAAATACGCGCAGGTGCCTCAGTATCACAGCTTAGCCCTGCTAATTCTTCGGGACTAATGGGGCTGTCAAAATTAGAAAAGGCTTGCCGAATTAATAAGGGTTTTTTCTGCCAATAGTCTGTTAAAAATTGTTGGCTAGATAAGCCGCCTAATAATGGTAGTTTTTCATTAGCACCCATATGTTTTCCTTTCCTTTTTAATGCACTGCTTTAATCAATTTAGATATTTTTAGCTTGCTCAATGGCATTACCTAAATAGTTAGCAGGAGTCATTGCGGCTAAGGCTGCTTTGGCTTCCTCTGGCATATCGAGTTTTTCTACAAAGGCTTTTAATATATCAGCATTAATTTTTTGACCACGAGTCAGTTCTTTCAGTTTTTCATAGGGCTGTTCAATATTGTAACGACGCATTACTGTTTGAATTGGCTCAGCCAGTACTTCCCAGTTGGCATCTAAATCTGCTGCAATACTATCCGTATTAATCTCTAATTTACTCATGCCTCTTAATGCTGATTGGTAAGCAATACTTGAATGCCCGATACCTACACCTAAAGTTCTTAATACGGTTGAATCAGTTAAATCCCGCTGCCAACGTGAAATAGGCAGTTTTTGACTTAAGTGATTCATTAATGCGTTAGCAATGCCTAAATTACCTTCTGCATTTTCAAAATCAATGGGGTTGACTTTATGTGGCATAGTTGAAGAACCGACTTCACCTTTAATGACTTTTTGTTTAAAGTGACCTAAAGAAATATAGCTCCAAATATCCCGACTGAAATCAATTAAAATGGTGTTATAACGCGCCACGGCATCAAACATTTCAGCAATATAATCATGGGGTTCAATTTGAATGGTATAAGGATTCCAGCTTAAACCCAGTGATTCAACAAATTCGTGGGCAAATTGCTGCCAATCAATATCAGGATACGCAGCTAAATGGGCATTGTAGTTACCGACTGCACCATTGATTTTTCCTAAAATTTCTGTATTAGCAATTTGTTGACGTTGTTTTTGTAGGCGGTATACCACATTAGCCATTTCCTTGCCTAAGGTCGAAGGTGTGGCAGGTTGTCCATGTGTACGTGATAAAAGCGGTACATTAGCATATTCATGTGCCATGCTTCGAATTGCTTCAATTACCTGATCCTGTTCAGGCAGCATCACTTGATCTCGTCCTCCTTTTAACATTAATCCGTAGGCAAGATTATTAATATCTTCTGAGGTACAGGCAAAATGAATAAATTCACTGACAACATTGAGTTCAGTGTGGCTAGCAATTTTCTCTTTTAAGTAATACTCAATCGCTTTTACATCGTGATTGGTAGTTCTTTCTATTTCTTTTACACGTTCTGCATCTTCAGCAGAGAAGTTATTAAGAATGGCTTCTAAATACTGGTTAGCACTGTCTGATAAAACAGGAACTTCAGTAACACTTACATGGTCAGCTAGTTTTTGTAGCCAGCGTATTTCCACTAAAACACGATGATAAATCAGTCCATACTCACTAAAGAAAGGACGTAGATCGGCAGTTTTACTGGCATAGCGACCATCAGTAGGCGATAAGGCAGTTAGAGAACTCAGGGCTAGTGACATTAGTGTTGTCCTATATAGTAAAGTGAATGAATTAAAATATGCGCAGATTATAAAGTGATAGGGTCAAGAATGGTATCCATTAAGGCGAGATTGGGGTCAGCATTAGGGTAATCCAAGGTATAGTGTAAACCACGGCTCTCAGGACGTGATAAGGCTGACTCAATAATTAATTGTGCCACAATGGATAAATTACGTAATTCGATCAAATCTGCACTAATATAAAAGTTACAATAATAATCATCTATCTCTTGCAGTAATAGTTGTATGCGGCGTTGTGCGCGTTGCAGACGCTTGGTTGTTCGTACAATACCGACATAATCCCACATAAAACGTCGAATTTCATCCCAATTATGGTTAATGACAACTTGTTCATCTGAATCTGTAACACGACTATCATCCCATGCAGGAATTTGAGTATCCGTATAATGTTTAGCTAATTTTTTAATAATAGATTGACTCGTAGCATGACCAAAGACAATACATTCAAGAAGTGAATTACTTGCCATACGATTAGCACCATGCAATCCCGTGAAAGCGGCTTCACCAATACAGTATAAGTGTTCAATATCTGTTTGCCCTTGTTGATCGACCATTACACCGCCACAGGTATAGTGTGCAGCAGGAACAACAGGAATAGCTTCTTTTGCCATATCGTAGCCAAAGCTTAAACATTTTTTATAAATATTAGGGAAATGTTTTTTGATAAAAGTTTTAGGTTTATGACTAATATCTAGATATACACAGTCAATACCCAAGCGTTTCATTTCATGATCAATCGCTCGTGCCACAATATCTCTGGGCGCTAATTCTGCTCTTGGATCAAATTTAGGCATAAATCGTGTTCCATCAGGTAAACGTAATATTCCACCCTCACCACGGACGGCTTCAGTGATTAAACTTGATTTTGCATGGGGATGATAGAGGCAAGTAGGATGAAATTGCATAAATTCCATATTACCAACCCGACAACCTGCTCGCCATGCCATTGCAATTCCATCACCGCTAGAACCATCAGGATTACTAGTATAGAGATAGACTTTACTTGCACCCCCTGTAGCAATAATGGTGAAATTAGCTTTAAAGGTATGAACTTTCTGCTGTTTTTTATCAAAAACATAAGCCCCGACACAGCGATTTTCTTTCAAGCGTAATTTACGTCGAGTAATAAGATCAATGGCAATATGATGCTCAAATAGATGGATATTTGGTCGAGATTGTATTTGTGAGACAAGACTATTTTCAATCGCTTGACCTGTTGCATCATCTGCATGAGCAACACGACGATGACTATGCCCGCCCTCTTGAGTTAGATGTAAATTATTTTTTTCAGTGTAGGTAAAGGGAACATATGCCTTCTGTAACCATTCAATTGCCGCTTTACCTTGAGATACCGTAAAATCGACGATCTCTTTTTTACATAAACCCGCCCCTGCATTGAGCGTATCCTGACTATGAGACTCTAACGTATCATATTGATCTAGAACAGCGGAAATACCACCTTGTGCATAGAATGTGCTACCTTCCGTAACAATACTTTTGCTAAGAATGGCAATTTCACACGTTTCAGGTAAGCTTAACGCAAGTGTTAATCCTGCTGCACCACTACCGATTATCAATACATCGTACATTTTTGAACAATACCTAGCCGCTTTTAGTAACAGTATTCTATTATTAGTGAGAGGTTGAAAAAATATATCTTGTGGGGGGACGCTTAAAACAAATGTGCAGATGAACCTTTATAAGAATCATCACTCGAAGCTGTGATAATGAATACGTCACAAGCCGAGTTAATTGTAAATATTTAGACAAAAATCGTGTGATTCTCTAGTTTTTAAAAAATAAATAAGGAGTTATGCCCATTATGGGGCAAAAGAGTATAGATCTCGAACTGGTCAGGCGTGTTCAGTCAGGAGATAAAAAAGCCTTTGATGTGCTAGTACTTAAATATCAGCAAAAGGTAATTAGTTTAGTTACCCGTTATGTGCATGATCACCATTTAGCGATGGATGTGGCACAAGAAGCATTTATTAAGGCATATCGAGGTTTAAAAAATTTTCGAGGCGACAGTGCGTTCTATACGTGGATGTACCGTATTGCCATCAATACTGCAAAAAATCACCTCGTTTCACAGAGTCGGCGTTTGCCTGCCAACGATATTGATGCACAAGAAGCGGAACAATATGGCGGTGAGTCGGCTCTAAAGGAATATGCATCTCCTGAACGGGAAAGTTTACGAGATGAAATTAGGATGACAATTATCAGGGCAATTCAAAAATTGCCGACTGACCTTCGTACTGCGATTACATTAAGGGAAATTGATGGACTCAGTTATGAAGAAATTGCTGTGGCGATGGAATGCCCAATTGGTACAGTCCGATCACGTATATTTCGTGCGCGGGAATCAATTGATAAAGAATTAAGACCCCTGTTATAAATTTATACAGGACTGTAGTTTAATAAAATATTGAGAGTCGAATAGTGTTATTCAAACCTAATGATTATGGATAATCTAACGATGAGTATGGTGAAAACAATGAAAACTAAAAATGAACATCTATCCGCAGTATTTGATGATGAAGCGGGTGCATTTGAACAACGTCGTCTTTTAGATGAATTAGAAAAAGATGGGGACTTACAGCAAAGTTGGTCTAATTATGCCTTAATTGGCGAGGTGATGCGAGAACCGATGGATACGACTGCGGTAGATCCTGATTTTTTATCAAGTATGCAGTTACGCTTGGATGAAGAAGATACCTATTCTGAAGTCAGTATACAAGAAACAACTTCAGTTAAAACGCTGACAAAATCACGCTGGCTACAACCATTATCAGGAATGGCTATTGCAGCAACCGTTGCTGCAATTTCTGTTTTTAGTATGCAGTCATTAATGGTTGCCGATCAGGGTAGAGAAGGTGCGACTGCACAATTAGCATCGAATACCACGATCGCAACGCCAGTCGTCGCCGTTAGTCAGTCTATACCGTCTTTAGCAGCAAGCAAAAATATTGTGGCATCTGGGAGTGGGGGAATTAACGTAGATGAGCAAGCCAAGATGCAACGCTATCTTGCTAGTCATATTCGCAATGCATCACGTAAAACGATTGCACCTTCTTTGCGTATGGTTAGTTATAACCGCTAGAGGTCATAATTAATCATTGCTATGCAAATTAATCATATCGTTTTAAAAAATAGGTATATTCGATGAATAGGGCAATAATATGTGCATGTTTACTTGGACTAGCTCCCCTATCGCACGCTAATGATGCTGTGCAGTTGCTCAATAATATGAGCTCCGCCGTACATAAACTGGATTACCAAGGTGAACTGGTTTATTCACAAGGAGAAGGGTTTACGGCACTTCGTATTCAACATTCCTTGGATGAGGGTACGGAACACGAACAAATCACTAATCTTGATGGCAGTAATGGTCATCAAGTCTCTCATAATGCAGAAAACTTCTCGATTGCTAGCTTTCCACAAATTACGGCTGAAATGAAAAAAGTATATGCTTTTGATATGGGAGGGGTTGCACAAGTCGCAGGGCGTGATTGTATAGAGGTGGTTGCACGACCGAAAGACCGTATTCGTTATTTACAACGTTATTGTATTGATACAATAACAAATATGTTATTAAGTTATTCATTTGTCAATAGTGATCATAAAACCGTTGAAAAAATGATGTTTACTCAAATTGAATATGAAAAACAAAATTTTAAAACTTTTGTAAAAAGTAAAGTCGCACAAGTTAAAAATAAATTTTTACCTTTTAATTTAGTTAAACGTAAAGATCAGCGTACAAACTGGCAATTTTCTGAGCTACCCAAAGGTTTTCATATTGACTCAATCTTAATAAAAGCTGAATCAGAAAGTGATACTCCCTTAGAGCAAATCATCTTAACTGACAAAGTTAGCTCTATTTCAGTCTTTATTGAGCCAAAGACTGAACGCTGTCTTAATAAAAATAATTTTAACTATGCAGGTGCGGTAAATGGCTTGACCATCGAAAAAGAGGAGCATAGTATTACCGTTATAGGAGAGGTGCCACGTATAACATTGCAAAAAGTTGCAGACAGTTTACATTATCTCTCCAAGTAATATTAATAGGGCATTATTACTAGAACTTTTTATCTTTATTATTAGAAAATAAAAAACAGAGATAAATGGGCATTTTTTAATTAAATTGAGCACAATCTTTTTGGATATAAATTTTTATCCAGATTGTGTTTTTTAAAAAAAGTTCTAAATAATAAAAAAATTATGAGGGCAAATAAGATGATTGAGAAAACAGCAGTAGTGATTAGTATTAGCAAAGGCTATGCATGGGTATCCAGTGATGATATTCAAGGTTGTGGTGGTTGTGGGAGTAGCGAGTCAAGCCAGTGTTCGAGCAATAATTTACAACTTTATTCCCAAACACGACTGGATAAAATGCAAGTCTCAAATCCTTTTCATGCTAAACCCGGTGATCAAGTCATCGTGGGTCTACCCTCTGATTCACTCTTAAAAAGTTCATTACTTGCCTATTTGCTTCCACTGATCAGTTTAATTGTATTTGCTTTTCTGGGACGAGAAATATTTGTTTTTATGCAAGTTAACGGTGAATTAGGTGCGATATTTATGGGCTTTACAGGTTTGCTTGTCGGCTATCGTTTTGCCAATTTACTGATAAATAACGCAAATGCACTAAAAGATAAATTGCAGCCTGTTATATTAAGAAAAAACAATAGTTTATCTGAACATACCATCAAGTTCGCAGCACCTATTGCTTAAATCCATTTTTCTGATAGCATATCCGATCAAATCAAACAGCATTTTGCTGGGAATATAGTGAGGATAAACAAATGGATGTAATGGATAGAATTAAACAGGCTGTTGAAGAAAATGCCGTGATGATTTTTATGAAGGGCGAACCTAAAATGCCAATGTGCGGATTTTCTAGTCAAGCAGCACAAGCACTAATGGCATGTGGTAAAGAATTTGGATATTGCAATGTCATTGCAGATCAAGAAGTAATGGCAAACTTACCTCGCTTTGCAGATTGGCCAACCTTTCCACAAATTTACATTGGTGGTGAGTTAATTGGCGGTGCAGATATTACCGTTGAATTGTCTCAAAACGGAGAATTACAGAAGATGGTTGATGCTGCCAGCGTAGCAAAAGCTTAATTCATTCAGTATCCTCTGCCTCGAATTTATATATTGAGAAGAGGGTATTTAAAATAGACTATTAAGGACATAGATTCTTTTGATAATGGTTAATTTCTAACTTTTCAGTATCATACCGTTATATCCTTAGTCACAGTGGTATGCAAAACATTACCCTTAATATTCTCATAAAAGGCAATTTCACGTAAAAAAGGCAATACCTTATTTTTGGGCATGCCTGTTTTAAAAGACATTTGAAATTGTAGTTTTGCTTGTTTAAGATTACGATTTAACAAAAATCCCTTACCCGCTAGATAGTAACCTTTAGGTTCATCAGGTTGAATCAATTGCACAATACGGGCATATTTTTGTAATTGTTTAAGCACATGATCTAATACTGCATCTTTCGCTAAACCTAAATCCGCCAGTGTCCAATAATGTTGTGCAATTTCTAGGTAAAGGTGGGTATTTTTGCGGTGTTTATCGGTTTGACTCATCGCAATTGATTGATCAATGGCTTGGTTAATTTCATTCTCTTTTGTATCCAAACGGGCTTGTGCCAGTAAACGAACATTTTCAATATCGGTGTTGAGCGCATATTTTAAAATACGCACAGCATTACGTTCATCCATATAGCGAGTTGAAAGAATTAATTGCAAATAGCTTTCTGGATTTTGATGGCGTAATAATTCTCGAAATTTTTTCTCTTCACCCAGTGAATAATCTAAATTTTCAGGCTCTTGCGCTAAAAACAAAGACTCAGTTTGTTGTGAATTTTTGTCTTTAACATTAATAAATAGGGGATGGTAAGCAAAGATAAAAGCGGCAATAAAGCCAATAACGGGTAAGAAAAGGACAAATTGAAATACGAGGCTATAGAAGTGACGATATTGTTGAGGGTTACTTTGTGTATGCAGTTCACGGCCTAATAAATAAGTTGCGAGGATGCTGCAAGTGAGATGTAAACCGAAGGCAATTGGGAGATAGTTGTCTGCAATGCTAGCAGTTATAGCAGTTTCGGGTTGAAATAAAATAATAACACTGATCAGGTCAAAACCGAGCAGAACCGTGAGGAGAGAGAGTGTGAGCAAAGGGAGTTTTTTTATATTCATGATTGGCGCACCGTTAGTAACATATCCGCTAGTTGTTTTGAGTTGTCATAACGATTGAAGTAGCTCGATTCAATCTGAATAGCTAGCTGAGTAAATGTTTGTTCAAATTCATTTTCAAATTTTTCTTTCAAAGTTTTTAAGTAATACTGATTATCTTTGGGAGTTGATATAGGAATCAGTACAAGCAGGCGTAAGCTACTGTCTTCAATCACCCAACGTTGATTTAAACCTGCGGAATGGAGATCGATAAAGTCACAATATTTTTGTCGGGATTGAGTATTGGGTAATTTAAACGTGACGAGATGGGCATCGAGTCGATGTTGGATAATAATTTGTAAAGCCGCGTCAATTTCGACAAAGGCTTGTTTCCAGTGTGAAATTTTAGTACGTACTTTCATACTGGATAATAGGTTAGCCGCATAACGTCCAATTAAAGTGAGCAAATTGATATTTTGACGGTGAAAAGCGGTAAATTGCATTTGCCGAACCGCTAATACACACCAAATTTTTTGATTAGCATCGACAATCGGAATAACAGCAATTAGATTACTATTGAGTTTATGCGGCTGTTGTAAATAAGTTGATTTAGTAATACTGCTTGGCTTAGCTTCACTTAAACAACGCTGTAATAATTCATCATTCGGCAATAGCGGTAGCATTTCACCTTGTGAAACCAAAGGCTTATCAATGACCCCTCCGTTAGGGTTGAGACTATATACTGCTGCAATTTCTAGCCATTCAAATTGAGATAATAAATCCAGCATTTTTTGTGCAACAAGGTTAAGCGGATTAACGGGAAATTGATTTAAATCGGTTTGAATTAACTCTAATGATTGCCGTAGTGAGAGGGTGCGATCAACAAATTTATCTTCTAATTGTGCATGGGAAGCCTGCAAAATACGGTAAGCATTATCAACTTGCTTTAAGCGCATTTCCATATACTCTTTTTCTTGAGTGAGTTTATTAAAACGATGCTTCCATGCTTCAATAATGCTACTCGTAATTAAACTTAGAATGACCATCGCAGAAAAGATACTGACGGGAAATTGAGATAACGCCACATCGACAATGCGAATATGCAATAGCATGGTGATTGCAATAAGAAAAAGGCTAATCACTGCACTAACCGTGCCATAACGAAGACTAACCAGTAGAGGGGAAAGTACGATCCAAGGAAAGCTGGCTTCTAAAAAGAAAATATCATCAGAATTGAAGGCAACGCCAATACAGGGGATTAGCAAGGATAAAACAATAATTTCCGTATAGGTAAAAATGGAAATATTGCCTTTTATACGTCCGTGCGTATTAAATAGGATTGATTTGAATAAATTGCCCATATTATATTGTTTCTCATTCATTATATTAACTGAATCAATAAGATAGCTTATAGCTTGCCACGCTAGTATTACACTGCCTTATTTACCCAGATTTTACTTATTGTTATATTTCTGCTAATAATTTTTCTAATAATTTTTGTGCCGTTGTACTGAGATTACTGTAACCCCAACCTACTTTTGCCCCTGAGCGTTGATAAATCACTTTATCTTGTTCAAGATCAACGACACGAATACTTAAACCAACTGAAGGGTCAGCATCCAATCCCGTTTTATAACGCCATTCGGTTACATCTCCACTGACAAGGTAACGATAGCCCTGTTTTCTTGCCCATGCGGTAGCGTTTTTTTGTTTTTTATCATCATTTAACAATACAGCTAAATCGTCTTTATCCGTTTCTGGATAATGATCAACTTGATAGCCTTTACTAAACAGTACGCTGATTACAATACTTTCTGTACGCTGACTGGCTTTGGGTGTTTCTGCTAAATTTTTAAACGGCAACAATGCCCATTTTCCAGACTTTAGATGACTGCCCGATGAATATTGATTAAAACTTGTAAGCTGAGTACAGGCACTGAGCCAAAATGTCATAAAGATGAGTAGGGATGTTTTTATCATTGTTCTATCCTATATCGTTGATTATCTAGATCAATATCAAACCATTTTTGATACTGAATTTTAATTCCTTGATTGCTTTGTCCATTAGAGCCAGATACACCATTAACAAATGCGGTTGCGCTGATTTCATCACCTCCTAGCAAACGACTGCCAACGGATGCTTCAATATTGGCAGTGACTTTATCTTCTGGCCATGATTTACCAAGCCAAGCATTCGCAGAATAACGTGGTGAATTCACGCTCGGAACACCTTTTGCAGGACTACCATGATTAATCCCTGCCACAATACCAATGGATTTAGGTTTGTTAATCACAATGCTCTGTTCAGCTTGTCGAGCTATTATTTCATCGGGTAAATGATCAACTGTTTTATTATTTTCAATATGTGCCTGTACACCTGTATGCCACTGTGCGCTCCCCATTTTTTCTTTATGAATTAATGCAGCACTTAAGCCTTGTCCAGAACTGAGATTTTCACCTTTACGACTAGAAAATTCTTGTTGCCATACAGAAGCACTAAGATAATTTTGTTTGCCTAAATGGGCATTAACATCAGCTTTAATACGATCTCGTTTGGCGATAGCCCGTAATAATGAACCTGATTCCGTTACCTCATTTTTACCTACTTCAACAGCTACATTTAAATCCTCTGAGAGTTGATGTTGATAACGTAACTTGGCGTAATAGAGATCACTCTGTTGATTACTTTGATTAACCCCTAACGTCGCTTCAATACGGTGCTTATCTTGCTTCCATTGTGCGCTGAGAGAAACATCAGTTTCATGACGACTTAAATCCCCATAATCTAGCTGATTTCTTTGCACAGACAGATCATAGCTAATAGGAAAATCAGGTTTTACTCCTTGCCGATAGACCATCTCTATTGATTTTAAGGTTAAGTCTCCAATTTCCTTTTGAGTCAATTTTGTTTGCACACTGGAAGCGTGCTCATTGGCTAGTTCAATCGCTAATTGCCGTGCTTTTTCACGTACTTGAGGTGAATGTTGTTCATCGATGCCTTGCAATGCTAGCTTATAAGCCTGTGTAGTTTTATTACTAGCAATTAAGGCTAATACTCGCTCTTCTAGACGAATCTCTTTTACATTCGCGAGTAAATTATCAATAGCTGCCTTATCTTTCTTTTTTATGGCTAGTGCCAATAACTGCCAAAAAGGTGTTTTTAAACGGGCTTCATGCGCTTTAGTCAGTTGATAACGCAGTTTTTTATCTTCATTACGTCCGAGTAGCCATGCAATGGCAATTTCATTTAAACGGTTTTGATCCGCTTTACTGAGATATTTATTTTCTAACTTTTGTTGTAATTTGCTAAATTCTTGCTCAGTTCCATAGCGTTGTACCATACTCAAGTATTGAAATAAAGCTTCTTTACGTGCAGAAGAGCTAAGTTTCTTTTTATGCAAGCTTTTTTGTAGCTGTGAAATAGCAACTGTACGAATGCGATAGGCAGTATCATGACGACGCACTTTATCTAATTGATCTGCATAACCGAGTAACATACTAAAATCATGACGATGCTTATTAAGATAATGTCGATACCAAACAATACTTTGACGGGTTTTACCTAAAGCTTGATAACCTAAAGCATACGATGCCCACAAGGATTCCTGTTTGGTCGCTAACTTTTTCCAACTGGCTAATGCTTTACGTAATGCTGTCTTTTGTTTCATTTCTGTTAATACCCATAGAATAGCTTGTCGCGCATCCATCGATTCGTTATTTAAACTTAATATTTTTTTATAGTGTGACAGTGCTTCTGTATAGCCTTTACGATTGACAGCCAGTTGTGCCTGTAATTGCCAATAATCAATATTCTTTGCAAATAAGGACTCATTTCTTTTCGCAATGGCTAAAAATACTTGTAATTCTTTTTGATTATTTTGATTAAATGCGACTTGTAAAGCCTGTAATAAAATACCGCTATCACGGGTATTTTCCCATGCCGTATGTAAAACCTTAAAGGCTTTGGCTAAATGTTTTTGTTTGAGGTGAATTGCAATAATACGTTGGTAATAGCCAAGATGATCTTGTTTATTATCGTGATCAAGTAAGTAACGGTAATGCTGTAAAGCCAGCTCAAATCGTGCAAACTTCCACATTAATTCCGCAGTAATTTGATGATGGTAAATCGTTTTAATGGCTAATTTAGGCTGTGCCGTATAAATCGCATAGACTTCTTCTATACGCTCTAAACTCCAAAGGATTTCTATACGGGCGAATAGCGTTTTATGATTAGCACCAAAACGTTTTTCAATGATTTCCCATGTTGCCAATGCGACTAAAGGTTTTTTCTGTTGCAAAGAAACTAAGCGTTGCCAAAGGCTTAAACTGGCAGGATATTTTTTTACATATTGAGAGAGAAATCTTTCAGCTTGAGGTGATTGTTTGCTATCAATATAATAAGAAACAATATCGTGTACCGCTTGTTCGGGTAAAGCATTTTTTTGACTGAAAGTTAATAATAATTCTAAACCGACACCCTGTTTTAGGGTCGCTTGAGCCAAACGTAAAATATGCTTCTGATATTCCAACTTGCCTTCTAATTGATTAATTACTTGCCATTGTCGTAATGCTTTTACATCTTCACCCTGTGTTTCCAGCAAAAAAGCTAATTTCTTGTGACTTTCTACATGCTGATGATCAATCGCTAAGATACGTTTGATATAAGAAATTGCTTGTAAATACTGTTTATCTCGAATTTCAATATCCGCTTGTAACTGTAAAGCATTTATATCTTTAGGATGAGTTTTAAGATATTGACTGTTCCACTTTCGTGCTTGTGTCGGTGCTTTTGCAGCAAGCGCGGTATTAACCCCTTTTTTGAGTAAATTGCCATCATTACTGTGTTTATCGACAATCGCTTGGATTTTCTGTAACGCTCTTTTAGGCATTTCTGCCAAGCTAAACGCTTCATATTGTTTGTATTGCAAACGTTCAATTTCTACAGGATTACTGTTGAGTTTTTCAGTTTCAGAAAAATACAGGGCAGCTTGTTGATATTCTTGATTCGAAGATGCCCATACACCCGCTTTTTCATACCAATATTTGGCTTGTTCACTATCCACTTCAGCAAGCTGAGCATAAATATGATGTGCAATTGACGGTCTGCCAATTTCAAGGCTAATCGTGGCTAATTTTTCTAATTCAAACGCATCCTTATTAGCAAAGTTAGCTAAATCTGTTTCAATACCTTGCAATAGAGTATTAACAACTTGCTGATAACCCGCCTTATTGGCTGCATTTAACCATGCATAGCGATAACTTTGTTTCTCTTCCGTACTTGGGCTAATTTCAGTTGCCCATTTATATGCTTTGACGGCATCGGAGTAAGCATGGATTTGCATTGCCTGTGTACCCGCTTGATCTAACCAATCAAGTGCTTTGCTTTTATCCATCTTAGCCAGTCTAAAATAGGTTTGAATAGCTTGGGGAATTAGTCCAAATTCCAAACTGGTTTTAGCTAATAAACGTAACTCCTTTAACGGTAAATTTTCAAGCTGTTCTAAGCGTTGTAATTGCGCTCTTGCACTGCCTAAGGGTTGTTGGGAGTTTTCAGATTCCGTCTTTTTACCCCGTTTATTTTGAGCAATATAGTATTCGTCCAAATGTGATTGCAACATCCATAAAGCCGCTTCACGTCGCTCTGAATCAGTCAGTTGATCAGGTAATTTTTCAGAGAGAATATGACGGGCTTCTTTCCATAAACCTTTTTGTGATAATTCTTCTATCGCACTGAGTGCTTCTTGTGCGCTTAACGATGTTTTATGTAAAGTTTGCTGATACTTTAATTTATCAGGGTTTTTAAACAGTGCTTTCAAATCTTCGGCAGACTGTATGCTTGAAAACAAGGTTTGGTTTGAGGGATAAAGCAGTGCCATAATGGCAATAACAAAGACCACTAATAGGAAAAGTCCCATAGGGGTAATAAGCTGTTCTTGCTGATTCTTCGACTTGGGCATCCCTAGATAGCCTCATATTGTTTTTATTATTGAAGCCGATGGTATGCTGATTGAAAAGTGTTAACAAATATTTTTTGATGAAACCTATTAACTGAGCTAATAATCAAGATTAACGGTATAAAGTGGTCAAATTCAACGATTAACGTTCTTATAAACTACTCATAATATTCTCATTTAGCTGCTCGTAGAAAATAGACACCAAAATAGTGTTTGTCATCCAACCAAACATGATCACATACCCAGCCTGCTTTAGTCACAAGGGTTTGAAATTCATTCACAGAATATTTATAGGAGTTTTCAGTATGAATCGTTTCACCTGCATCAAAATGAAATTCATGCTGGAGTATATGCAGAGTCTGTTCTTGTTTACTGACTAAGTGCATCTCGATTCGACTCTTAGCTTTATTATAAAAAGCATGGTGAGCAAAGCGATCTACGGCTATTTTTGTGCCTAATTCACTATTAATTCGAGTTAATAAATTCAAATTAAAGGCAGCCGTAACCTCAGCCGCATCATTATAGGCATGATTAAGAACATCGCTATCTTTCTTAGTATCAATGCCGATGAGCAAAGCACTATCATCACCGCCTTGATTACGTAGTTCTTGTAAGAAATCAATCGCTTCATGGGGTTTAAAATTACCTAAACTCGAACCGGGGTAAAAGAGTACACGTCGATGAGCAGGAATTTCATCGGGAAGTTGAAAAGGTTTTGTATGATCAACACAAACCGCGTGAACAGATAATTCAGGGTAATCGTTAGCGAGCTGCTGGGCTGATCGTTGTAAATGTTCAGCCGATATATCCATTGGTACATACATTGTAGGTAGATTTTTTTGCATGCGTTCTAATAAAAAACGTATTTTTTTGGTACTGCCTGCACCTGGTTCAATAATGACGCAATTTGAACTTATGCACTCAATCATTTCATCAGCATATTGTGCAAAAATTTCTTGTTCAACGGTGGGAATATAATATTCAGGCTGTTGGCAAATTTGATCAAAAAGTTTTGAGCCAATTTCATCGTAGAAAAACTTAGGATGTAATTGTTTAGGTGAGTGTTGCAACCCCTTTATAACAACGGTTTTTAAATCCTCAGTATCAGGCTGATAATTGTGTAATTGGAAATTCATAATATCCTTTTGGTTGTTATATTAGGATTGAAAATTAGCGATTTGTTTTTCATTACAGTAACATGCCCGTTAATTATTCAAATACTGGAAAATTTCATCATGGATACACCTATTAAGTTAACAGAATATAGTCATGGCGCGGGCTGTGGTTGCAAAATTTCTCCTGCAGTTCTTGATATTATGTTAGAAACCAAGCTGACTCAAGAGCTTGATAGTGCTTTATTGGTAGGTAATAGTTCACGTGATGATGCAGCTGTTTATGATGTCGGTAATGGCTTAGGCATTATTAGTACTACTGATTTCTTTATGCCAATTGTTGATGATCCTTTTATGTTTGGACAAATTGCGGCAACCAATGCAATTAGTGATGTGTATGCGATGGGTGGTAAACCCATTATGGCGATTGCTATTTTTGGTTGGCCGATTGATAAATTACCCCCTGAAGTCGGACAACAAGTCATCGAGGGCGGTCGTAAAGTTTGTCAAGATGCAGGTATTGCTTTAGCAGGTGGACATAGTATTGACGCACCTGAGCCTATTTTTGGTTTAGCGGTAACAGGCACGGTGGCGATTGATCAGTTAAAACAAAATGATACTGCCAAAGCAGGTGATCATATCTTTATAACTAAGCCGATTGGTATTGGAATCCTCACAACTGCTCAGAAGCAGAAAAAGCTTAAGGCTGAACATGAAAGTATTGCAATGGATACAATGTGTATCCTCAATAAAATTGGGGCAGAATTAGCTCAGATTGATGGTGTTAATGCTTTAACCGATGTAACAGGTTTTGGTCTAGCTGGACACTTACGTGAAGTCTGTGAAGGCAGTGGGCTTAAAGTGCAACTGGATTTTGATAAAATTCCTTTACTCGAACATGTGAATGAATATCTTGCAATGGGTTGTTCACCAGGGGGAGCTAGCCGAAACTTTGAAAGCTTTGGACACGTACTTGGTGAGGTGAGTGCTGATCAACAAGCTATTTTATGTGATCCGCAAACCAGTGGTGGTTTATTAGTCACCGTCAGTGATGAAGGGTTAGATGAGTTTTTGAAAATCACACAGGCAAATGGACTTACACTAGAATCCATCGGAGTCATGAGCAATGCTTTAGATGATGAAAAAATAAGAATTACGCTTGCTTAATCGTTCCACTTTATTCAATCCAAAACCTGCTGATTTTCGATATAATTTCAATTCTTGCAGTCTCTAGGAAAGTTTTATGTCGAAATCAATAAACCATACAAAAGCTGAGAATGAGAATGAAGAAAATATTGAAGATGCTTTAGAATCATTTGAAACTCGTTGGAAATATGCAGTATTTCCTGCCATGATTGCTTTTGTTGTGTTAGCAGGATTTGGATTTTATTTGATTTATGGCATGTTGCAACGAATGGAAGAGCTTTCTGTCAATATTGATCAAATGGCAAAAGTGATGACCAAATCATTGCCTATTATGGAAGTCGGTGTTATGGGTATGTCAGCACAGATGCAATCCATTGGCAATGATTTACATGGGATGCGTGCCGATATGAGTCAATTAAGTAATGTCGTGAGTGATACTATGCCTGCCATGGAAGGTAAAGTCGGTACGATGTCAGATAATATTTATGATATGCGTAATGCAACTGCATCAATGGCAAATACCACCCATAATATGGGGCAAAATCTCTGGAATATGAATCGAAATTTTTCTAAACCTCTATCCATGATGCGTAAGATAATGCCTTGGGGGGGGGATAACACGCCTGCTCCACGCTTAAATCAGCCTTTATACAATACACAAATGCTAACAGTTCCAAAGCCGAGTCAACAGACAATAAAGCCAACTTTACCCACTGTGACACCCCAATTAAGTGGAGCAGTAACTAATGTGCTTATACCCGCTCCAACAACGCTGATACCGAATACAAAATAGCGTCGTTAAACTTTAAGCTAAGAAGATATGTGCTTAGATTCACCGTATAATGTTAAATATTATATTAATCACTAGGATTTGACTGGGCTTATGTCAGGAAACACCTTTGGAAAATTATTTAGCGTCACCTCTTTTGGTGAAAGTCATGGGCCAGCAATTGGCTGTATTGTTGATGGTTGTCCTCCGGGTATGGCTCTGTCAGAAGCCGATATTCAAATAGATTTAGATCGGCGTAAACCAGGTACAAGTCGCCATACCACACAACGACGTGAACTGGATCAAGTACAAATTTTATCGGGTGTTTTTGAAGGTAAAACCACAGGTACACCGATTGCGCTGATTATCCATAATATGGATCAGCGTTCTAAAGATTACTCTACTATCATGGATCGTTTTCGTCCTGGTCATGCTGACTATACCTACTATAAAAAATATGGATTTCGTGATTATCGCGGTGGCGGACGCTCTTCTGCCCGAGAAACGGCTATGCGAGTTGCCGCAGGCGCAGTGGCTAAAAAGTATCTAAAAGCGTGTTATGACATTGAAGTACGCGGTTATTTATCTCAATTAGGTCCGATTAAAGCCGAAGCACAGGATTGGAATGAAATTGCCAATAATCCTTTTTTCTGTCCTGATGCTAGTAAAGTATCTGAGATGGAAAATTATATGGATGCTTTACGCAAGGAAGGTAATTCAGTTGGCGCTAAAATTACGGTAGTCGCGTCCAATGTGCCTGTTGGCTTAGGTGAACCCATTTTTGATCGTATTGAAGCCGATATTGCTCATGCAATGATGAGTATCAATGCAGCCAAAGGAGTTGAGATTGGTGCAGGTTTTGACTGTGTTACTCAAAAGGGGACAGAGCATCGTGATGAAATCACTATGCAGGGTTTTAAAAGTAATCAAGCTGGTGGCACATTAGGTGGGATTACCTCAGGACAAGATATTATTGTCCATACTGCCTTTAAACCTACCTCTAGTCTCCGTTTGGCAGGAGAAACAGTGAATTTACAGGGTGAAGCTGTTGAAGTGATTACTAAAGGTCGGCATGATCCCTGCGTCGGAATTCGTGCTACACCTATCTGCGAGGCGATGTTAGCGATTACTTTGCTAGATCATGCCTTGCGACATCGTGCTCAAAATCGTGATGTGGTTACTGATCTACCTGATATTCCCGCTTCTATTTAAGGATAAACCATGAGCAAATTTTGGAGCCAACGGGTTCATGAACTTGATCCCTATATTCCTGGTGAACAACCCAAAGATAATCAGTATATTAAGTTAAATACTAATGAGAACCCCTACCCACCTTCACCCAAAGCTTTAGCCGCGATACAAGCCGCTTCTGATGAAAGTTTGCGTTTATATTCAGACCCAAATAGCGAAGCACTCAATCGTGCAATTGCCGATAATTATGAACTAGAACGCAATCAAGTTTTTGTTGGTAATAGTTCAGATGAAGTATTAGCCCATGTTTTTTCGGCTTTATTAAAACAGGAAAAACCGCTTTTTTATCCTGATATTAGTTATGGATTTTATAAGGTTTATAGTCGCCTGTTTGCGATTGAAACCGTTTCTGTCCCTCTTGATGATCAATTAGCCATTAATATTGAGGATTACTGTAAAGGTGACAAGGGTGGCATTATTTTTGCAAATCCGAATGCCCCGACAGGACTGGCACTCAATTGCCAACAAATTCAAACTATACTGGATCACAATCAGGATTGTGTAGTCGTTGTTGATGAAGCTTATGTTGATTTTGGGGCAGAATCAGCGGTAAAATTAATTGATCAATATCCTAATTTATTAGTGGTACAAACTTTCTCTAAATCTCGTTCTCTGGCTGGTTTGCGGGTCGGTTTTGCAATGGGTCATGCAGATTTAATTGAAGCTTTGGAGAGGGTGAAAAACTCCTTTAATGCTTATCCTCTCGGGCGGGCTGATATTGTGGGGGCTGCTGCTGCGATGCGCGATAAAGATTATCTTGAAGTCTGTTGCAGTAAAATTATCGCTACGCGTCAGATGGTCACAGACCGTTTAAAGACACTGGATTTTAAAGTACTTCCGTCTAGCGCAAACTTTTTATTTATTAAGCCTCAAGGCATTACTGCAAAAAGAATGTATCTACGTTTGAAAGAACAGGGTATTTTAGTCCGTTATTTTGCTTCTCCACGAATTGATGATTATTTACGTATTACAATTGGCACGGATGCTGATATGCAGACTTTTCTGCACAAGGTGCAAACTATTTTACATTCCAGCCGCGCTTAGCTTCAGTCTACTTTTGTCTCCTGCTGCCAGTCATGCACTGGAGACAGATCAATATATGTTGTGGGGAAAATCTCTCAATGATATTAGTGCCTATTTAAATAGTTTTCTGAATCAACGTACATGGCAAACCATTCAAGCTATTAATCAATTACCGCCTCAACAGCGTCAGCAATTAAGCTGTGATGAAGTGCATAAAAAAATTCTTGATAGTTATAATAAGAATAAAGGCTTAGATTTTATTTCGGAAATCGAACGACGCATTTATGATGATCCTCAATTAGCCCGTTATCCTCCCATTACTTACAGTAAATTTGACGTTATTGAAGCCTCTATTTATAAGAGAAGTCAGCTATTTAAGTTAAAAATGTTTGGTATTAACATCAATATTAATGGCATTCATTTAGGTGTGGATAAATTGGATCATATTTTACGTACAGGCTATTTTTATTTTGAACATTACCAAAAACAACGACAGCGCGGTGCTTCATTGTTGGATGCAGAAATTGCCGCGATAAAAAAAGGTATTACACAGGAAAAAACCTACTTTGGCTATTGGGTTTCAGGTGTGTTTTCTTATGCTGATCTTGAAGCTAATTATCAAGGGTTACGCTTTCATCAAAATTTCTGTAGCGGTAACCAAGCTTACTTACAGCGTCGTAATAATAATACATGGCGGTTTAGTAGACTAATTGACCTTAAATACTATGTTAACCCTTGGTTTGATGAATCTTACAATACCAGCGCGTATTTACAACATCGTTTTAAAAGTGTTTATCCCGAGTTAAAGCAATATTGTGCTTGGCAGAAAAGTGCATGGCTACAGCACCGCAATCAGTATTACCAACACTGGCAAGGCAGAGAAAGCTTTTCTGTCCATTACCTACAACAACAACAGGAATATGGAAAGTTAGATAGTCCGATGCCATTTCATTTAAATACGATTTGTCCTATGTGAATCGGGTCTAATCTACTTAATTTTAAATCTGGATTTCAAAGCAAACCCGACTTCTCAGTATTTTTAAAAACTAAAATCAAAATTTCACTCAAATTTAAGGAATAAATAAGGAATAAATATGGCAATACGTAATGAAATTGTCTCTTATAGCAATAAGTTGCTTAATATTGGTGCATTTAAAGATTATGCACCCAATGGGCTACAAGTTGAAGGTAAACAGGAGGTTCAACATATTGTTAGTGGTGTTACTGCTAGCCTTGAGTTAATTGAAGCAGCGATTGCGGTACGAGCCGATATGTTGCTGGTTCATCATGGCTACTTTTGGCGCAATGAAGCGGCTGAAATTACAGGAATGAAGTACCGACGAATTAAAAAATTATTAGCACATGACATCAATTTATTAGCCTATCATTTACCTTTAGATGCTCATCCTCAATTAGGCAATAATGCTCAATTAGCTCAACGCTTGGATATTCAGGTCGAAGCGGTGATGGATAAACAGGGTATTGGTAATATTGGCTCATTTACCCAAACACACGATATTGCTTCATTGAGTGCAAAGCTAACGCAAGTTTTAGCACATAAGCCATTAGTAATTGCAGGAGGCACACATAAAATTAAACGTATTGCATGGTGTTCAGGTGGCGCGCAAAATTATATTGAAACAGCCGTTAGTCTTGGAGCAGATGCTTATATTTCAGGAGAAATATCAGAAAGTACCATCCATGTAGCCAGAGAAGCGGGCATACATTATTTTGCCGCAGGTCATCACGCCACAGAGCGTTATGGTGTTTTATCACTGGGTGAACAGCTAAAAAGTCAGTTTAATCTGCAACATACATTCATTGATTGTGGTGGGATTTCTTACCAAGAAATGTTGGCTTAAATTAATTTCAAAAAAAGATACGAAAGTACTTGCACAGCAGCGATTCCTTTGTATAATACGCATCTCTTTCAGGGCCGTTAGCTCAGTTGGTAGAGCATCTGACTTTTAATCAGGATGTCGAGCGTTCGAATCGCTCACGGCCCACCATATTCTAAAAGGGCTTCAGCAGTTTTGCTGAAGCCCTTTTTTTTTGCTTTTATTACCCCGTTGCTACACGAGAAAATAGCAAACTCAGCACCCCTATTCCCCATCTCACCAATAAGGAATAAGCCAAATATGTCTAAACCATTTTGTATTGATCGACGCATAACGCGTAAGAACTTTGAGAAGTCTGCACAGAGCTACGATGCAGCGGCTATCTTGCAGCAAGAGGTAGCACGACGTTTAATTGAACGCTTAGATTATATTAAGGTGCAACCTGAACTCGCAGTCGATCTTGGCTGTGGCACAGGACAAATTACAGCCGCTTTATTAAAACACTACCCTAAATCACAAATATTAGCGTTAGACTTGGCTGTGAATATGCTAAAGCAGACTCGTAAAAAAGGTTCTTGGTTGCGTAAGCCAATGGCGGTGTGTGCGGATGTACACCAATTACCCTTGAAACCTAAAAGTGTTGATTTATTGATGTCTAACCTAATGTTGCAATGGTGCGATGACTTGCCTAAGGTCTTTACAGAAATGGCGCGTAGTATGCGTTCAGGCGGCTTATTACTGTTTACCACCTTTGGACCAGATACCTTGAAAGAATTACGTCACAGTTGGGGGCAGGTTGATGATTCTCCTCATAGTAGCATTTATCCTGATATGCACGATATTGGGGACGAATTAATGAAAGCAGGTTTTTCGCAACCTGTCATGGATATGGAAATGATTACCATGACCTATAGCAAGGTTGAACAGTTGATGCGGGATTTAAAGCAAATTGGGGCAAGTAATACAGAGAC
>WFRR01000118.1 GCA_015486375.1 Thiotrichaceae bacterium | reverse complement strand
GTATTAAGAAAAATGTATTATTGGGGACTTGCTGTGGTATTGGCAAGTTTTGGGTTACCTGCATTAATCCAAGCGATTGCTGAACTAATACAGGCATTACCTATCAATTAAGCAGTAGCCTCTTGAAGTTTTTCAAATGCTTTTGCTTTTCGAGCTTTCCAAAACTCATCAACTTGTTTATCGTCATCAGCGTCTATCCCGCTAAGAAAAGTAACCAGTGGGTCAACCCGCTGTCTAACTTTACCTTGCGTTTCCATTAGCATATCAGCGATATGTTCAACATCCTCTGTCAATGCTTTGCGGTTAACCACAACCCAATCGGGATGAAATTCATTCACTTCTTCCATTACAACATCGATGCTGCAATGACCTAGACGTTTTACTTCAGTCTGTGCAACTTGTGCGGAATGGGATAGCTCAATGGTTTGCTGTGACAGTTCGGCAATTTTTGCAGTTAAGAAAGGATGTATTTCATATTTTGCGCGGGTTACCAATTTTAGTTTACTTAGCTGTACTTTATCGGTACGAATACCATCTAACCATAACTTCAAGTTATCCATGCTAATTAGCGATAATTGACCTTCGGCTCTACCTAAATCCATTACTTCCAATTTTGCGCGACTAGCTTGATAGCGGTAATCTAAATTTGTGGCATTGACCACACTTCTAAAATCAACCCATGTTTCATGGTTGTGCTGTACCACAACGATATTTAAGCCGTGGTAGCGGATGGGTGTTAAGGTTTGAGATATATAAGCAGGTAGTGGTTTTTGCTGAGGCAATTCATTTAAGCGACGTTCACAGTCAATAAAATAACGTCGGGCTTCACGTCCTTTGTCGGTACGTTCAACCATTGAGAGTTCTTTTGCCATATCCAAAGAAATAATATATTCCTTGGATGGGCGACCTCTTCCTGAATTTCTCCCAGAATTGGGAGAAATTATAAAGTCTTGATTTTCTTTAAATTTGTATTGATTTATTCGTCCAGAAATCCACGTTGTATAACGCTTCCCAACCTCTAAAAAACTATGAAGTGCTTTCGCGTTTACAGCATCTATTTGAGTATTAGATATTTGATGTTGGATAACAGGTATTAATTGATTTGACATAATAGCGACTCGTTTTAGGTTTAAACTGTCACACTCAACGCCAATTGAAAGTGACAGGATGTATGGATTGGCGTACTGCATAAAACGTAAAGACAGCGAACATAGGTTCTCGCACACATCCTGCCGTAACGCAGGAAATTTAGGCACAAAAAAACCGCTTCAATGCGGCTGTGCATCGTATTTATACAGAACGCCAATTCTGACCACTGATTTTGCAGTGATGCCATTAGACTAGCCCTGTCTTTCGAGATTGTCAATTTTTATTTTATGCAAGAAAGGAAAGCTGAAAATTCAGCCCTTGTACTTGCAGAAGTCAATAATATAAAAGAATTAGGTGTGAATTATTACGTGCTAATACTTTATACAAAAATAGTCTACAATATCTATTAATTAAGGTTTTCCCACTCAATAAACTCAACCAGCACGAGATTTATATGGATTTTATAGATAGAATCAAAGAAATATCCGCTCGGATAGCGCAACAGAAATCATTGATTGAAACAGAGGAGGCGACTAAGAATGCATTTATTATGCCGTTTATTAGCACCTTGGGTTACGATGTGTTCAACCCCTTCGAAGTTATTCCTGAATTTACGGCAGATACAGGCACAAAAAAAGGCGAGAAAGTTGATTATGCCATCAAGAAAGACGATAACGTCATTGTACTTATTGAATGTAAAAAATGTACATGCGACCTAAATAAAGAGCATAAATCACAATTGTATCGTTATTTTTCAGTGACTGAGGCGCGATTTGCTATCTTAACCAATGGACTGACTTATCAATTTTATTCAGATATTGATGAACCTAACAAAATGGACAATAAACCTTTTTTTGAATTTAATATGCTGGAATTTGAAGAAAATGATATTGATGAATTAAAGAAGTTTACGAGAACAAACTTCTGTCTCGATGATATTCTAACCACAGCTAGCTCACTTAAATACATTAATGCAATTAAAAAGGTCTTTGCTAGGGAAATGGAAACACCCTCTGAGGCTTTTGTTAAGTTGCTCACTTCACAAATATATGAAGGTCGCCTAACTCAACCCGTCGTAGAGCAATTTTCTCATATTGTTAAACAAGGCTGGAAACAGTTTTTAACCGATAAGATTAATTTACGCTTGAAATCTGCACTTGAGGAGCCAAAGCTAGAAGTTGTTACGAAAGAGCCAAAAGAAGGCGTTAATGAGCCTGATGAGAATGGAATTATCACTACAGAAGATGAAATGGAAGGTTATAACATTGTTAAAGCTATTTTAAGTGAGGTTATTGATGCAAAAAGAGTGGTGATGCGAGATGTAAAAAGTTACTGTGGTATTTTACTAGATGATAATAATAGAAAACCCATCTGCCGATTACATTTTAATTACACTAAAAAATATCTTGGTGTTTTTGAAAATAAAAAGGAAAACCGCATTCCTATTGATGATGTGAGTGATATTTTTAATCATGCCGATAAGATTAAAGCGATTATAGCGGAGTATGATTGAGTTATATTTGATTCTAATTGAAGCTTTAAAAAGTAGGTATGGTGATTATCACCGTAACCTACTTTTTAAATTAATTTATTTTAATAGGATAGAATAGCACTCTTTAATGTGTCGCCACATATTCCTTTAAAACCGCATTCATACGTGTTTGCCAGCCTTTACCTGTGCTTTTAAAGTAATCCAATACTTCGGGTGAAAAGCGAATTGTGGTGGTTTGCTTGGTGGCTTTCTTTTGTTTTCCTCGTGTAAATACAGGTAAAACATCTGCACCCCGTTGTGCAGTTTGGAACATTTTATCTGTCCATTCAGGGTTTTCCTGATCAATTAATTCAGGGTTAGGTGATGAATTTTTCATAACGTTTTTCCTCTCGTTTATTGGCTTTACGCAAACTGATAATCCAGAATACCTCGTTACGCAAGGTAAAGACGACACAGTGTAGGCGTTGCTCTATAAAGCCTAAAGCACATAAGCGACGTTCCCCGTAATCATGTCGGGTATCTTCCCAAACTAAAGCATTTTCAAAATCAAATTGTTTCACTAAATCAAAGCTTAAACCCCGACTTATTATATTTGATTGACATTTTGGTGGGTGGTAATCTATTTCAATCATAATCTAATTGTACTAACAATAAAGTTAAATGTATAGGAATCACATCAAAGTAGCCTCAACCCTTACAGGCTTATTCGCTTCATGCCCCGAAAGATAATGATCCAGCATTTTCTCGCTAGCATGTCCCGTTAATAGCTGTATATACGCTTTATCATAACCCTGTTGCTCGTATAACCACGCCCCAAAGCCGCGCAACGAATGAAACGTGGGGCGAATAGCAACAGGGATATGCTGATAGGCGTTTGATTGATTGCGGTAATACGCGAATTGTTTGGTTAGGTAATTATCCGTAACACAAAAGCGGTGCAATTTAGCCGCCCGTTGTGCTGCACTGGTGCGCTTAGGGCGGTAATGAATTAAATACGGACAGTTTATATCGGAATCTAAGCAATCAATTACCGCTTGTCTTAATTTTTGATTCATAACAATTTCAATATAAACAGGATTATCATAATTACGGGTTTTTTGTTGCAAAATAGTTAAAGTATTTTCTTTTAGATTCACTTGGTCTTGGTGTAGTCGGGTTAAATCACCGCGACGTTGAACGCTGTATAAAGCAATATTCATAGCGCGTTGCAACCAATCAGGTGCAATATTATAAATAGCTTGGTAGCCCTGTATATTGTGCTGTTTACGTTTTCTTTTGGGTTCAGTGCGCGATAAGGTTTGAGTGACAGGATTATGGTTTATATAGCCCTGATGAATCGCAAAGGCAAATAAGCGCATTAATAATGAGCGGTGTTTTATGTAGGCGTGGTCACTAAGCGGATTTAAAAGTTTTACGATATGCTGAGTATTTAATTGTTTTACTGCTGTATTTCCCCATTTATCCTGATAATTTTTTAATTTATACTGTATTTCTTGCAAACTTCTATTTGAATAAGTTTTTTTAGCTAAATAGAGTTGTGTGAATTCTTGTATTAATTGATTTATATCACTTTCTTTAAACACTTCACCCTGCGCTTTATTTAAAATTGCTTCAGCGATATTACCTGATTGATACAGCTTTTGATTTAAAATCGCGGCAATTTCTTTTGCTTCAGCACGATTGCAATGTTGACCATTGGGATGCTTTAACGCATCCCGCGAACCGTCAGGATGAATATAATAAAAATATTCTTTACCCAAGGTTGATTTAATCACTTGCAAGTGTGTACCTGCAAGCTCGCGGTTATTAGCGCGTCTATTTCTCGGAGACATGATTTAGCTTATTTCTTATGATTGTGTCAGCAATGCTGTTACCTGTATTAATGACCGCCGTGTTAATTTTTCGGTCTTTTTTTGAGGCTTTTGACTTTAAAAAATCAGGCATGTCATCTAATGGCAAAGGTTCATGGTTTTTATCGCAAAATACAAAGTGCATTGTGCCGAGCTTTCGACCCGCTAATTTACCTGCATCAATCCATTTTTTAATGGATTGGGTGGAAGGTGGGTTTTTAGAGCCTTTAAAGTAGATTTGATGCCAGATAGAGGCTTTTATTCTTAGATAGTTCATAATAAATATTGCTCCTATTTAACCAATGCTTTTAAGTGCGCTTTGGTAATCAGTGCGCCGTGCATTCTTTCTACTTGACCTGATCCAATAATTTTTACCAGCGCATCACCATTGCCCAATAGTTTTTCTGCTCCCCATTGATCTAATATAATTTCGGATTCTTTGCCTTTTCCCGTGGTTAATGCGATGCGACTGGGAATATTTGCTCGTAAGGTTTTTGATAAAACATCAGAATTAGGGGTTTGGGTGCAGATAATGCAATGTATATTGGCACTTCGGCCCTTTTGGGCGATTCGCGTTAAGCTGTTTTCAATATCACCGTCTTTGTCTTGCATGGTTATATCCGCAAATTCATCACACATATAAACAATCGGAATTGTTTTACTTGAGCTACCTGAGAAGCGATTATCCATCTCGGTTTTTAACCACTCAACCTGATCAATCATATCTTCGACTTCAACTGCTAAGCCTTTTGCGGTTTCATTTTGTAATAAATTTTTAGATTGACGATAAAAAGGAAAAAAATCTTCACCTTTTCCATCACTAATAATTAATTTAAAAGGTTTACCTGAATGAATCAGCGATAACAGCATTGAATTAACATAAACGCTTTTACCTGAACCTGTTGTACCTGCCACAATCAATTGTGGCATTTTGGCTAAATCAAAGATAAAAGGCTTTCCGACCACGTTAACGCCTGTAATCATGGGTAATTTCATATTTTTATGAGCATCCAGCCATTCCTGTGTTTTTAATAAATCATCAAAAACAACCAACTCTCTTTGCTTGTTGGGTACATCAACACTGATTAAACTTTTACCCGCGTTGCTACTAAATACAATCGATTTAACTCCCAAATCTCTTGCAATATCTTTCTCGGGCATCTTCTTAATCTGCACTCCTTTTTGAGTACGAATTAAATGACGGGTGATAACAGGTCCTTTAATTTCTTTATGCAGAAAAACAGGTTCTAAACCAAAATCTTGTAAAGTTCGGGTTACTTTATTTTCAACACAACGCCCTGAAGAAGGACTAAGGTTAATTTTTATATCAATCTCGGTCGGCTTGAGGAACAAATAACCTCGTTCATGACGCGTGCGCCAAATCCAGAAAATATAACTGCCGATCAGTATATTAGTGGCTGTATAAGTAAAATCTGTAAATGAAAATAAGCTAACTGCTCCAAGAATCGTTAAGCCTTCAAAGGTATTACGTGGAAAAAGAATCATGGGTTGAGTTCCTCTTTTTTAATCATGCTAATAATTTTTTGCATTCGTTTTAACGGGATCATGTATTCGCCTGATAGGGCAATCAGATCGTTTTGAGCTTGTTGAGTAATCACACCGTGCTGCTTATACAAGACGATGTACTGTTGCCGCCACTCCGACTCTTGTCGTGTCAATCCTGCAATCAGTGGAGCAATTGGCTGCACATCCTCGGCCATTGGATCAAGGTGAGTATCAGCGACGTATTGCGTATTATCTGAGCCACCTATAAAACCAGCCACAAGGATTACGGCTACGAGTCCTCCAAATGCGTAGTACTTAATACGCTCATTATTACTGCCGTTTTTACGTTGTTTCATTTCTTCTTTAACCTGTGAGTAGGGAATATTTAATTCATGAGCCAGCTCTTCACACTTTAAATTTTCTTTCCTGATGTACTTTAAAGAGTGGTGTATATCGTCTTGCAAAGCTCGATTGGCATTGACAAGCTCGGCTTGTTTTTGTAGACAATCTCGACGTTTTTGTTCTTGTTCTAGCTTCTTTTCAGCGTCGGTTTTTTGAATGTACTGGTAATAAAAAGCAAGGCAGTTATCTTGTAATTTTTGATTGTAAGAACGCGTATCGAGATACGTCCAAATTAAGGGTTTTTTACCTTGAATCAACCCAATGGTCTTTAGCATAGGAATAAAAGAATCTCGAATATTATTACGTGAAATAGTCGATTCTTTAAAGTGCTTATTCAGCGTCACTAGCGTGCGTGCTGCAAGGTCGCCTGCATTCACACTTTGCCCTGCTTGATAGTCTGAAAGTAGTATTTTTAAGACCGTCATATATTCTTCTGTGCTGCTATTTGCGAGCTGTTTTTTATGCTCAGAAATTGCTTTAATGACCTGTGTTTTTTTAATAAATTGACCTAATGCCAATTTAGCTTTTTCTGCATCTGAAATTTGATTACACGCTTTCGCAATGCACCTTGGTATGGAAACATCAATCATAATTTTTCATTCCTTTTGCTGATTGTGTATAACTATTAAGCGGTTTATAGGTGGGATATAGGTGGGATATAGCCAAAAACCCGAAAAAGCGGGGTTTGGGCAGAGAGAAATGGATTTTCATTGTTGCCACCCTTGCGGGTGTGACGTGCGCGCAAGGGGCGGATAAAGTGAGAATGGATTAGGTTTTAATTCGGGAATAAACAGCTCAGGATCAACAAATTTCTGATTTAATTTGACTGCGTAATGTACGTGCGGACCGCGCGAACTTCCCGCGCCTTTTTCGCCCCTTTTTCCGCCCGATAATCCGATGATTACCCCCCTTCTAACCCATTGATTTTTACGTGCGTTGACGCGGGATAAATGACAGAAAACTGTGGCGTAATGTTCGCCATGTTGAATCTTTACGCCGTATCCACATGCACCTTTAAAATCACCTGCAAACAGTATTTTTCCATCCGCTGTAGCTTTGACGGGTGTTCCCACCGAGGCAGGAAAATCAATGCCCGTATGCTTGTTTTTGACCCCATTCAAACGACGCAAACCGAAATGCGAAGAGACGCGCGTATAGTGTTTTATCTCAATTGGTAAACCATTCGGTCGTCCATTAACATCGATCGGCGGTGCGCCTTTAATTGAGGCTTCACCGAGCTTTGCATATTCACTCGCAGTTGAGCCATAACGATCATTGCTATCAATATTAATGCCGTAATATTTTAGTGCATTGCTGTAACCAACTAAATGTGATGCTGCTGCAAATCCCGCGAGGCGTTGATGATCCCCTCTTTTTAATACACCATTTTTAAAGCCACGTTTAATATTGAGATTAGATAATTCAATAAAAGCTCTGTCTTGAATATGTGAAGAATTCATGAATTCTTCGTATGAATACTTTGCCCAATTTTTTTTATTCTTAAGGAATCCTAGATGCTCTGCTTTATTTAGCCCTTCTTTGACCGCCTGGGAAGCGTGTTTGTATTGATTAATATCGATGTAACCTATATCAGCCAGTGCGACTGCACCCATGCTATATGCACCAACATAACCAAAGGCATTGATGATGCGATAATTATCAGAACTTTCTCGTATTCGCATCGCTTTAGCAAACTGACTGGCTTGCACATCAGTTAAACCAATAATCGTTTGCTGAAAAGAAAGCGAGGGATACATGCGGTTGTAATCAACCATAAAGCCACCTGTCCAGATAGACAGTCTGCCTGCGGCTTCTACCATAAATCGTTCTATTTCGGCCAATGGGTAGCTGATATGGGCGATATTCTTATTCTTAATATCCATTGCCAATCCTGCTACCATGAGTCCTGCAACGGCAGTAGTCAAAGTATGGATTAGACTGCGAGGCATCATATAAGTAACTGTTTTTGCAGCCGATGATGCTTCACGCCTGATCGTAAATTTAATCCATTCCTTATCATCAAAACTTAAGCTCATAAGACTATCCATTTGATGAATTCGGGCAGACTTTCAATCATCTTTTCCCATTCAGGGCGAAAGTACGCAAAGAACGCGCCATCAAAAGCGGCACGGGCCGCCCCTGATTGAATGAATACCCAAAGTATCGCCCATCCGATAGTGTCTCGAATAAAGCGCATTAATTGCACTCCTTATTGGCAGTGATGTAGTAGTTTCTTTCGCAGTTCTTACGACCCGAGCGGTTGCCTGTATTAAAATCTTCGTCGTATTGGTTAGTAATGCCATCACCATCGGTATCTTCGGCACACCATGCTTTTTGCTGGGCAGTTAAAGGGCAATGAATTTCCTTTTTATCCGTTTTTTCAAGAATAGTGACTGTTTGCGTTTCAGCGACTCCGCGCGCACTTGAGCTAGTCCAGTAGTTACCACCTGCGAGGAATAAACATAAAATAATCGCAGATGCACCCACCTGCACTGTCCACACCCCTGACGCAAACATAATGAGTAGACCACCCAATATAAACAAAGCCAAAGCCCGCAAACGCATGTCTATATGAATCGCTATTGAGAATGACGATAAGATGCCATCGCCATTATTGACAAACTGCCACGTATCAATCCATAAAATAACGCCGAGAATGCCGATGGCGACCATTAACAAGCTCCCCACTCCTTCTGCTGTAATTTGATGTGCCATGATTATGCTTCGACCTTTTTTTGATTAAATAAAATAACTTGTGCTGTCTCGATCGGATCAATATAGATCGTGCCTCGACTGCCTTTTTTTGCGTAAAGCAAACCTGCATCCGCTGCGATTTCTTTGAATGCTTTGATTTTACTTGGCGGTAAATCTGTCGATTTTTTAATAGATGCAGTGGTATAAATCCCTTTAGTAGAACGCCCCACTTGTCCTTGTCTTAATCGCTGTATCGCTGCAAGAATTTCTGCGTCATCAATCATGGATTCATTGATTGATTCATTGATTGATTCATTGATTGATTCATTGATTGATTCATTGATTGGATTGATTGATTCATTGGATTCATTCATTGATTGATTAGATCCATTGATTGATTCATTGAATCCATTCAATCGCTGATCTAGTTCATTGATTGATTCATTGAATCCATTGAATCGTTCATTAATGACTGCGTCTGATTTTTTAACTTGTTGATTTAGATCGTTAATGTTATTACTGGACTGTTGCATTGATTGATTGAATTCAATCAATTTTTCATTGGATTCATTGATTGATTCATTGATTGGATTGATTGATTCATTGAATCCATTCAATCGCTGATCTAGTTCATTGATTGAATTCATTAATCCGTTGATTCATTGATTGATTGAATTCATTCATGGTTTGATTCGATTCAATGAACCGTTGATTGAATCCATTGAATTTAATGGATTGCTCATTGAATGATCGGGTAATCTGAATGGTCAAATTAGCTTCTTTTTTATCCGCACTCATTATGACTTGGTTGATTGATTTGACTGCTTCACGTAAATCTTTTAGGTGCTGGTACGATGCGTCGCTAATGATGGTGATTTCTTTTTTGATGGATTGCAGTTTTTCTTGCTGGTCAACCATTGACACTTGGTCATTGGTTAATGCTTCTCGACTTGCATCGGTAATATCGATGCAACGTTGTGAGGTGGTGGTTAGTAATGCTTGCAACTCTTCTAAGTGCTGCTGCTGACCACCCGCCGACTGATTAACTGCAACCAGCTCACTTTTACTGCTTTTTGCTTTTTCGACAAGATCAATTAAATAGTCTTTTTCTTGCTGTACTTTATTCGCTTGCTGCTCAAACCTTGTGTATTGCTGAGACACCAACAATTGATGCCTAGCAAGCTTTTGCTCAAGCGTACTAGCATCATTGACGCGTCGAATAAGATTTGTTGATGTAATGCTTGCTTCTTTATTCAAGCTCCTCAAAGCGTTTAATATCACCTTAAAACGACTCAATTCATTACTCTGTTGCGTTTGCTTGGTTTGACGTAGAAAGCGGGCGGAAAGCTGCATAAAGAGTGAGAATAAATCCCAAATACTGGCATAAAATAAATTCAAAGCATTAATTTCGGAAGCTGTTGTTACCGCATTCTTTTCATTAGGTAACAAGGCTTGTTGCTGAGTTATTTCTTGATTGCGTTTATTAATTTCTTGCTTGTAATTGCGTATATTCGCGTTATCACGCGTTTTATATTGAGTTGATGCTAAGCCTTCTGTCAATCGTTCAACATCTTTTAAAGCGATGCTATTGAGGCTTTGCAGCCCTTTTATTTGGGCATTAATCTGATTGATTTTGGCGGTGGTTTTTTGCTCGATTTCAATCGTCTTATCTGAGCCGATTTGAGCATAAATGGTAGCAATGGACATAGACACTGCGATCAAGAATGCTAGCAGTGATATAAGCTTGTTTGATCTTTTAGCGGTGTTTAATAAAGCATAAGAAGCGATCAAAGTGGTAATACCAATAAAGGCTGAAATTGATACATAAATTAAAGGGTCATCATTGATACTTTTAATAAAGTCAGAACTGACTTTTGTGCTAATTACAGTCGATATAATTGAAAGTGCGAGTGGAACAATGGCTAAACTGGGTTTAAATTTCATTCTATTTTTATCCGTTTTTTACTGAGAATAAAGGGGACGTGCTACCCAGAAAGCCCCGATACACAACGTCGGGGCTTTTTTTATGGAAGAATGAAAAGTTTCTATTTTCCCTTGTTGTCTTTTAAAATCTGAATAATTATCTATTCGGTTTTTTGAGGTAATTTAAGGTTTTTTGCTTTAAAAGCGTTATATCCTTTTTAATTCAGCACAAAGCCTTGCAATCCCACGCCATCAAGGTACGCGGAAGTTGTTTTTTTAGGGTTAGATTTATTTCTTAGTTTTACTGCAACATGTCCGTCTCTGTTGTAACGAACACCTACTACAGACCACGGATTGAAGATGTCGATTTTGTCCCAGTAAGGGTCGATTTT